>JADGDM010000044.1 GCA_016744905.1 Sulfurimonadaceae bacterium
CTTTTTTTATTTTTTTTTTCACATATAATATTTATTTAAATTTATAAAGCAGAATCATAATGATAACTCTATCTTAGTTAGATATAATTATTTTATGAAAAAAGAGATTACCTATAAGTTAAAACTCAAGCAGATGAATTATATTTTTGATAATTCGGTGGCTGCATTAGTGGCATTGTTATTAATGGGTGGTATTATCTATTATGTATTGAACACAAGGGTTGATAAAGAAATTTTAACACTTTGGAGTGTTGGATACTTTCTTATACTATTTTACCGTTTGATGGTCTTAGTTGTTTATAAACGATTAAGCATTTCAGAATCAAATATCTCAAAATTCTATTGGTTTTACTATGTGGGGCTGTTTTTAACAGGTGTTATGTGGGGTCTTATTGGGATATTTATGTTTCCTGATGAATTACAATATAAAATTCTAGTAATTTTTTATATTGTTGGTTTAGTGTCTGGATCTTCTGCGACAACCGCACCCAGACCTGAAATGTTTTAT
Source organism: Sulfurimonadaceae bacterium (assembly GCA_016744905.1). GTDB lineage: Bacteria > Campylobacterota > Campylobacteria > Campylobacterales > Sulfurimonadaceae > BB10. Next base: position 509 of record JADGDM010000044.1, read on the forward strand.
ACTTACTTAACAATATCTTTAGTTCCCTATACCTATATCTTAATTTCCTCTAATGATGAAGTGCTTAATATATTTGCTTTTGGTTTGATTTTATATATACTTATGACTATTTCTGTTGCCAAGAAGTTCTCTCAAAGTGTGAACAGTAGTATGCGTTTAACAAGTGAAAATGAGAGTTTGATTGTTGCCTTAGAAGAGAAGATAGTGGAAGCCAATTACTCGACTGAGGCAAAGTCTAAATTTCTCTCTATGATGTCACATGAAATTCGTACTCCACTTAATGCCATTATTGGATTTATCAAAATATTAAAGCAAAATGAAAATGATACGGATAAATTAAAATACTTAGGAACTGTTGATAAGTCTTCTGCCGTACTTTTAAATGTTTTAAATGACATACTAGATATTGGGAAAATTGAGTCTGGTAAATTTAATATTGAACGTATCGATTTTGATCCAGAAGATGAGTTTACTGCCATGTTTGCATTGTTTGAACAAAGTAGTAAAGACCAGTCTGTTATTTTAATAAATTCAATCAGTAAGAAACTTCCTCAAGGCATTAATTGTGACAAATTACGGATTAAGCAAGTTATCTCAAATTTACTTTCAAACGCCATTAAATTTACACCTGATGGGCATGAGGTTGAGTTGATTATAGACTTTGATACTGAAAAATCATTGCTCAATGTACGTGTACGTGACACAGGTATTGGGATAGCTAAAGAAAATATCAACTCAATTTTAGAAGAGTTTACACAAGCTGATAACTCGACAGCTAGAAAGTTTGGTGGAACTGGTCTGGGACTCTCTATCTCCAATAAACTGCTATGCCTTATGGATGCTGAATTGAAAGTAGAGAGTGAAATAGATGTGGGAAGTACCTTTAGTTTCGCATTGCCTGTAGAGCGTGTGGATATTAGTAGTAATGATGACTTAAGTAATCAAAATATTGATTTTAATGCGAAAAGAGTGTTGGTAGCAGAAGACAATAAGACCAACCAAATGTTGATAGAAATACTGCTAGAAGAGTTGAATTTAGAGGTAAGCATCGCCAATGATGGGGTTGAAGCCGTAGATATGTATAAAGATAATAGCTATGATATTGTATTGATGGATATTAATATGCCAAATAAAAATGGATTAGAAGCGATGTTGGATATTCGTACTTATGAAAAAACAGAGGGTGCATTTACTCCTATTGTTGCTTTAACGGCGAATGCTATTAGTGGGGATAAGGAAAAATATATTCAAGATGGCTTTGATGATTATCTTCCTAAGCCAATTGATACAGCACTTTTGACAAAAATTTTGCAACGTTATATATCTACATAGGAGCTGAATATGTTAAAAAAATATATGATTGAAGCGATAGCGGTGACTAAAGAGGGTTTAAATAATGGTGAAACACCTTTTGGGGCTGTTATTGTTAAAGATGATCGCATAGTAGCGCGCACACATAATCAAGTCTGGAGTACAACTGATATAACGGCGCACGCAGAAGTAACAGCCATCCGTGAAGCGTGTAAAAACTTAAACACAATTGATTTGAGTGGCTGTGTCATCTACTCTACTTGTGAACCTTGTCCGATGTGTTTTTCAGCGATTCACTGGGCAAATATTGATGAGATAATTTATGGAGCAGATATTGATGATGCTAAGCGCGCCGGCTTTAATGAGTTAGAGATTTCAAATGAAGAGTTGATAAAGCGCTCGGGCAATAAACTCAAACTCACTCGTGATTTTATGAAAGACGAGTGTTCTGATCTGTTCGATATCTTTGTCGCCAAAAATGATAAAAGAGTTTATTAAAGCTCTTGTGCTCTTTTATATGCTGCTTCGATGGCATCCATACAAGATGAGCGTACGTTCCCTTTTTCTAGTGCGCCATAACCTGCGGCCGTTGTCCCCCCTGGACTCATTACTGCATCTTTAAGTAGAGCAGGGTGAATCTCCTGAATCAGCTTCCCAAAACCAGCAAAAAGACCATTGGTAATTGCTAATGCATCAGGACGTTTTAGACCTTGCTTAACAGCGCCATCAGCTAAAGCTTCTGCGATTAAGGCAAGATAAGCTGGCCCGCTACCTGCCAATCCTGTTGCGATGTCTAGCTCTTTTTCTGAACCGAGCCAGCGCGCTGTTCCTATGGCATTAAAAAGTGAAATCGCCTCTTCTTGGTAAGTCTCATCTCCTGTTAAAGTTGTCATCGAACTTTGAACACTGGCACCTAAGTTTGGCATAGCGCGTACATAGGCAGCTGCTTTTATGTTTTGAGTGATTTTTTCGATACTTGCGCCAGCAAGAACAGAGTAAAGTACTTCAGCAGTTCCTTGTAGCTGAGGTTTGATGGCTTCAAGGTTATAGGGTTTAACACACAACATAATGACTTTTCCACTCATATCAAAACCATCAAGCGTGTATTTATTGATTTTAATACCCAGCGCTAATTCGAAAGCTTCAAGGTTTTCCTTCGTCCGACCAACCACTTCAATCTCGTAATCCTCTTTCAGTCCTTGTGCAATTGAGAGCGCCATATTTCCATTTCCAACAAAAGTAATTGTTTTTTTCATTATAGTTCCTAATAGTGTAATATTTAAATTCAATCGTAGTATTATACATCTTTATAATGAAGGAACTAAATGAACGAATTTTTCACAGCCATTAATGGCTTTTTAGAAACGATACTATTTTTTGATGTACTTTTTGGGTCAGTGGAGGGAATGAATATCCCTTTCTTGGTTTTATGGTTGATTGTGGGGGGTGTTTTTCTTACCTTTAAAATGAAATTTATTAATGTTCGCGTATTCAAACACTCGTATGACATCATCATGGGGCGATATAAAACCAAAGATGATAAGGGGGAAATTGAACCCCGTGCGGCTCTTTTTACCGCTCTCTCTGCGACGGTAGGTTTGGGAAATATTGCCGGTGTGGCTATTGCTATCTCGATTGGGGGAGCCGGGGCGACATTTTGGATGATTGTTGCTGGTTTTTTAGGAATGACCTTGAAGTTTACAGAAGTGACACTCTCTATTCAACATAGAATTTTTCTTGAAGATGGCACGGTTATGGGCGGTGCAATGGAGTACCTTCGTTCAGGTTTTAGAGACAAGGGCATGCCCAGTCTCGGAAAATTTCTTGCGGCAACTTTTGCGGTATTGATGATTGGTGGAGCTATTGGTGGTGGAAATATTTTCCAAGTTTCTCAAGCGCTCACCGCCGTTCAATCTCAGGTGACATTTTTTGTTGATTATCCGATTGCTTTTGGAATTATAATAGCGGGGATTGTTGGTGCAGTGATTGTTGGGGGAATTGTGCGTATATCAAGCATCACTGAGAAGTTGGTTCCAATAATGGTAGTGATTTACGTGGCTGCTTCATTGTGGATTTTAATGGTGAATTTTGAAGCCATTCCTCATGCTTTTTATCTGATTTTTACAGAAGCTTTCGCACCGACGGCTGCAGCGGGTGGTATGGTTGGTGTAATTGTGCAAGGTTTCCAGCGCGCTGTATTCTCTAGTGAAGCGGGAATTGGTTCATCCCCTGTTGCCCATGCTCCCTCAAAAGTAAAATATCCCGTTCGTCAGGGGATGGTGGCACTGTATGAGCCATTTATTGATACCGTTGTTGTTTGTACTATGACAGCCTTGGTTATCATTATCACGGGTGTTTACGATCCCGTAAATGGTTATGGTGCATTGATTGAAGCGAAGCAGGGTGCAGCTTTGACTTCTGCGGCTTATGGAACGGTGATTTCATGGTTCCCTTCTATCTTAGCGATTTCTATTTCACTATTCGCATTTAGTACCATCATCGCATGGTCTTATTATGGTGAGCGCGCTTGGGTTTATCTATTTGGTGCTAAGTTTTCGATACTCTATAAGATAATGTTTCTATCGTTGACAGTGATAGCTACCGTTGTGAGTACAGGAATCATGGTTGACTTTAGCTTTATGTTAATGCTTGCCATGGCACTGCCCAATATCTTAGGACTTTTTGTTTTAAGTGGAGATGTTAGACGTCAACTCGATGAGTATATGTTGAAACTAAAAAGCGGTGAATTAGACGCTGAAGCTATTAGAGATTAATAGAAAAGATAAGGAATAAATAATGGAAAAATTTTTACAAGAAGCAAAAGCTTCAAGTCGTGTATTGGGTCTATTAAGCGGTAAAGAGAAAAACAGAGTTTTACGTGAAATGGCGAAAGCTTTGCGTAATAATACCGACACTATTGTACGTGAAAATGCTAAAGATATGGCGGACGCTGAGACCAATAATCTGTCGAGCGCGCTGAAAGACAGACTGCTTTTAGATGCCGCACGTATTGATGCGATGGCTGTTGCTATTGAGGAAATTGCAGGACTTAAAGAGCCTGTAGGTCGTGTGATTGATGGTTGGGTAACTGAAGATGGATTGAAAATAGAGAAAGTTTCTGTCCCTATTGGCGTTATTGGAATCATCTATGAGTCTCGTCCAAATGTCACTTCAGATACCGCAGCACTTAGTTTTAAAAGCTCTAATGTTTGTGTTTTAAAAGGAGGTAAAGAAGCGCAGCACTCAAATGTAGTTATCGCAGATACCCTGCGCGCTGTATTGAAGGCAAATGACTTACCAGAAGCCTTGATATCCCTTCTTCCAGATGCTTCGCGTGAGGGTGTGGATAAACTCATTAAGATGGATAAGTATGTGGACTTAATTGTACCTCGCGGTGGAGAAGCGTTGATTCGTCATATCTCTGCAAACTCTTCTGTTCCTGTGGTGAAACATGATAAAGGTCAGTGCCATACGTATATTGATAAAGATGCAAAACTTAATGATGCCATCGCTATTGCAATCAATGCAAAAGTACAACGACCAGGTGTTTGTAACGCCATGGAAACACTATTGGTTGATGAGGCGATTGCAAGAAAAGCACTCCCTCTTTTAAAAGCTGCTTTTGATGACGCACATACTGAGCTTAAGGGTGATGCAAAGACACAAAAAGTGATTGATGTATCTAATGCAACGGACGCTGATTATCATACTGAGTATTTAGCCAATATCTTAAATATTAAAGTTGTAGATGGGGTTAATGGTGCGGTAGAGCATATTTTAGAATATGGTTCAGGTCACTCTGAGGCGATTATTACTGAGAATATCACATCCGCTGAACTCTTTTTAAACTCTATAGACGCCGCTGCTGTTTATGTCAACGCATCAACGCGTTTCACGGATGGTGGTTCTTTTGGATTTGGCGCAGAAGTGGGTATCAGTACCAATAAACTTCATGCACGTGGACCGATGGGGATTGAAGGATTAACAACGTATAAGTTTAAGATTTATGGAAATGGTCAGACGCGCTAAGAGATTTCATCTCTTAGGCTAAGCAGTTTAAATTAGAATTGAGGTTGTAAAAAAGGGATGATCTGTTTTTTACGACTAAGAACACCTGCTAACCACGCTTCTTCATTTTCAAGTTTGATATCAAAAGCATTTTCAATCTTAGAATTATCATCACTCACTACAAGAATTTGTGAACCCTCTGTCATGATATCTGTTAGTAGAAGCATAACTGTATGAAGACCGCTTTCCTCTTTTATCTTTTTGATATCAGCATGTAAATCTGCTTTCATATCATCAAACACTTTTAAATCAACGACTTCAAGTTGGCCTACACCTACTTTAGTATCACCCATTGCGAACTCTTTATAATCACGGGTTGTTAATTCACGAGGCGTTGCACCTTGAACAGCAGACTTAACGATAAACATCTCCATACCTAAGGCTTTATAATCTTCGATACCAGCAATGAGCGCTAACTCTTTACATGCCTTAGTATCCACTTTTGTACAAGTTGGTGATTTAAAGATAACAGTGTCACTTAAAATCGCACACAACATCATCCCTGCTATATCTTTAGGAATCTCAATACCTGCAGCGTCATACATCTCTTTAACGATGGTGTTCGAGCATCCTACAGGACGAATCCAACACTCTAAAGGTGTAGCGGTTGTTAAGTCACCGAGTTTATGGTGATCAACGATACCAAGGACGGTTGCTTCTAAGATATCTTCAGGTGCTTGTGCCAAATCAGAATAATCAATAATATAGACTTCTTCACCTGCGTAAGATGTTTTAAGTTCTGGTAATTTTCCACCAAACTTGTTTAAGATAAATTCTGTCTCAGGAGAAATCTTCCCTTGACGCGTAGGAACTGTGTCTTCACCCAGTGCATTTTTTAAGTATGAGAGTGAAATAGCTCCAACAATAGAGTCAGAGTCTGGATTTGTGTGTCCGAAAACGTAAGTTGACATGAATAAACCTTTAATTTGATGGGCGAATTATATAGTAAGTTTTTTAAATTTTCTTAAATTACTTTGAGTGATTTAATTAGAGGTGTTAATAAAAAAAAATAGTTTGAGATTACGAATATATATCTTTAATCAAATTAATTTTCTAATTCTCTTTCAAATATGACATTTTCAGTTAGTGTTTAATAATTGAAGACTACAATAAAAGCCTAAATACGAAAAGAAGGTAAATAGATGGCTGAACTTACATTTTTAGATTCAGAAATTATCGTTTCTAAGACGGATACAAAAGGAAAGATTACTTATGGTAATGAGCTTTTCTTAAAACTTTCTGGTTACGCAGAAAGTGACATACTGGGGCAACCCCACAACATTGTAAGACATAAAGATATGCCGCGTATTATTTTTAAACTTTTATGGGATTATATTCAAGCAGGAACTGAAATAAATGCTTATGTTATCAACAAGTCAAAAGATGGGGATTATTACTGGGTGCTTGCAAATGTGACTGCTTCGTATGACAGTAATGGCAAAATTGTTGGTTATTACTCTGTACGGAGAAAGCCAACTACAAAAGCATTAAATGTTATCCAACCTTTATATAAAAAACTTTTAAATGCAGAAAAAAGTGCTGGTATGGATGCCTCTTTAAAAATAATAAACGAGTTATTAGAATTGAATGGAGGACGTTATGACAAATTCATCTTATCTCTCTAAATTGGTACGGTTTGGCTACGCCATTGTCATTCTTTTTCTTATAGGCTATGTGGCTAAGTTCTTTGTAGAAGGATTTAGTGTTATTGATACTGTTATACTGGTAATGATACTTATAGTTTCTATATTTTTTAACAATGCACTAATAGGTCTGAAAAAGTGTATGACTAAATCCATTTATGTTCTTAATGAAGCAGTTAATGGAAACTTAGAAGTACGAACCACTGGAATAATTGATAATGGTGATGCTGGTGTTATCTGTCACAGTGTCAACAACCTCTTAGACCAGATGGAAACATTTATGAGAGAGATGAGTACTTCCATAGAATATGGTACTAAAAATGAGTACTTTAGAGAGTTTACAACAAAAGGACTAAACCCCGCATTTACTTTTGCAGGAAACAATGTTAACAAAAGTATAGAGGCTATGCATGAAAGTTTTAGAGGACAACAAAAAACAGAACTAAATTCTGAACTTAGTTTTATTAACAAAAACAATGAACAACTTCAATCGCTTCAAGTGAGTTTTAGCTCCAATACTGAAAGATTGGCTGGAATATCTAGTAAAGTAAAAGATTCTACTGCTATGAGTATGCAAAGAGCAGAAGAAGCACAGAGTGTTGGAGATAAACTTTATGGACTCAATGAACTTTTAGACACAAATGCTATCTCTACACAGTCGCTCGAAGATAGAACTAAAGAAATTACAGAAGTTATCAATCTTATTAGTGATATCTCAGACCAAACAAATTTACTGGCACTAAATGCAGCCATAGAAGCAGCGCGTGCAGGTGAACACGGACGTGGTTTTGCCGTAGTCGCTGATGAGGTACGTAAGCTTGCAGAGAGTACACAAAAAGCAACGGGTGAGATAAAAGCAACTGTTCAAATCTTACAACAAGAGAGTGTTGAGATGACCCAAAGTTCTGAGTCGATGCGCGATGTTGTTAAAGAGTTTAGCAAGTTAATGGAGACCTTTAGTGAAAGCATGACCGAACTTCGTGATACTAATGAAATGATTGATACAGATATAGAAAGTATTCAAAATCGTATATTTGTAAACCTTATTATGATTGATCACATACTCTTTAAGACAAATGCGTATACGTCTATTAATCTTGGTAAGAAAGTCGCTGACTTTGGAGGACATCATGATTGTCGTTTTGGAAAGTGGTACGAGGGTGAAGGGAAAATGATGTTTGGAAAAACTCCAAGTTATAAAGGGATTGATCTTCCTCATGCTGTTGTACATAATAATGTTATGGACGCTATGAAATGTGTAGATGGCGAGGATAGTAGTGTCGCAAACAGAGATAAAATTTTAAAAGATTTTGCAGATATGGAAGAGGCAAGCAGTACACTATTTACTCTTGCAGAACAGATGATTGATGAGGTCTAAAAGTGCCACATCAAGATAAAGTTTATTGGGAAAACAGTTACTCGATAGGTATTCGTTCTATTGATATACAACATCACAAACTATTTGATATCGTAAATAAACTTTATGATTTAGAGGAATCTGAGAACATTAAAGAAGAGATAAGAGATATTTTATATGCGTTTAAAGATTATACCCTTGTCCATTTTAAAGATGAAGAAAGGTACATGCAGACCATAGGCTATCCAGATTTTGAAGCACATTGTAAGTTACATGAGAAAATCATTGAAGGACTGGTAAATATTATACGTACTCCTGCTTCGTTAAGTATTATACAAACAAAGATGAAAGTTATTGCAAAACGGATTCTCATTGATCATATTGTCAATGAAGATCATAAAATAGGTATTTTTGCACAAGGCAAGGGAATAGAAGAAGAAATATTTACTCTAGACGAGTCTTAGAAACTATATTTTTACTCAGGCCAAGGTCTCATAAGCAATTTTACGAATCCAGTCATTGAATTTAATATCATTTTTAAGACAATATGCGGCAAATGTTTGTAACTCTTTGGGCGTTACCATCAACTCAACTTCTACAAGTTTTGCATCTTCACTTTTTAACTCTTCTATAGTTTTGTACTCTTTCATGATGAACAACTTAATTTGATATTTTTGAAATGCTCAGGTGTGGATTTTGCATACTCTTCATAATTTTCATGTTCGTCATAAGGAGTCTGTGCCAATACCAGCAGTGTATTGACCTCGTCAAAATTTCCTTTTTCGGCTTCATCTATAGCACACTGAAGTAGGTGGTTTTTTAATATATATTTGGGATTTGTTTTTAACATTTTCTCTTGTCTGTGTTGTGTATTTGATTTTTCACGCTCCAGACGAATGTCATAGGTATCTAACCACTCACTTACATCTGTAGGATTAACACAGATGGTACGTAGCGCGCTGTGATCTCCATCATAATTAGAGAGGGTTCTAAAAAATAGAGTGTGGTCAACTTGGGCCTGTTGTAAAATTCCAAAGAGCCATTTAATTAACTCCGTATCCCCTTTTTGTTCCTCTTCCAGACCCAATTTTGCATGAAGAATTTTAGATGATTCTTGCGCATAAATCTCACCAAATTTTTCATAAGCTGATTGTAGTCTCTCAAAGTTTATGAGTGGAGAGAGTGAGCGCGCCAGCATAGCTACATTCCAGTATCCAATACTGGGCTGTGAGCCAAAAGAGTAACGTCCTTCTACATCTGTATGATTACAGATAAAGTTAAAGTCATAATCATCTAAAAATGCATAAGGACCATAATCAATAGTCAGTCCTTCTATGGACATATTATCAGTATTCATAACTCCGTGATTAAAGCCAACACTTTGCCACTGTGCCATTAGTTTAGCAGTACTGTGAACCAACTCTTCATACATTAAGAAATAGGCATCCTCTTGAGTTTTGAGGTGTGGATAGGATTCATCAATAACAAAGTCCATTAACTCTTTAAGTTTGTCATGATCTTCTTTGTAGTAAAAGTATTCAAAGCTTCCAAAGCGTATCCAAGAAGGGGACATTCTGAGGACAATAGAACCACTTTCCCAACGCTCTCGTGCGACCTTATGATTTGAACCGATAATGGCAAGTGCGCGCGATGTTGGGATACCTAAATGATGCATGGCTTCACTCATAAGGTATTCACGAATACTTGAGCGTAACACAGCGCGCCCATCACCTTGACGAGAGTAAAGGGTTTGACCCGCCCCTTTGAGTTGTAAGTTCCAGCCTTTAATTTTTCCTAGGTTGATAGCGCGTCCATCACCAAGACGTGGAACAAAGTGTCCAAATTGATGACCTGCATATGCCATAGCAAAGCTTTTATCATTAGTGAGTGCGTCTTGTCCATTGACTATATCAACCAGCTTGTCCAAATCATCAACATCAAGGTCTATAAGTGCTGCGGCATTATCTGAGTGAGATATGTAGTGTGGATTATCCAGCGCGCTGGGTTTCACATCATGGTAAAAAATATCTGAGAGTTCACGGTAAGGAGTGGTTAGTTTTAAGTCATGTAGTTTCATGAGAGATTTTTACACTATCTTGTGTAAAAACCTGCCTTGAAATAATAGTTAAGTTATTTATTTATACGCGGATTAAATCTTTAAGCTTTTTAAAACTTTTCTTACCAATACCTTTGATATTCATAAGGTCTTCCGTTACAGTAAAGTCTAGTTTTTCACGGTAATCTGAAATAAGTTTGGCTGCTTTTTTACCAATACCTTCAAGTTGAGTCAGTACTTTTTCTGAAGCTTGATTGATGTTGATACGTGGGTCTTCAATTTCAACAAATTTCTTCTCTTTTTTAGACTTCTTCTTTTTAGATTTATCCTCTTTTTTTGAAGATTTTTTATCTGCTTTACTCTTTTTAGACTTTTTCTTTTCAGAATCTTCAAGATCATCACCAAGAGTGTTTTCGATATTAATGACTGCTTCATTCTCTTTGGCACTGTCTAAGATGACTTTTGGAAGCTTTGCCTCATCTTTAGGCTCGATACTTGCAGGCACGTCACTTGGTTTTGATAATGCAGCAGACTCCATTGAAAAGTCACCTTTATCGGCTAAGAAGTAGGCCCCATCAGCGGAAGGTTTGTATTTAGAAAAGTAGAGATGACGTAGAGTTCTTAAAACAGAAGGGTCCATCTTTCCTAACTCTTCCCATGAGAAAAGAGGAATATGTGGCATTCTGAATTTTCCATCACTTAAGTCCCACATAATGTACTGACCAATCCAATCTCTGATGTATGGAAAGGCTGCAAAGGCAGTCGCACACTCTAAAATATAAGGCTCATCTGTATTTTCATCAATTGCAATATCACAAGCCCAATACTCAGCTTTTGCTGCTTTAGAGGCTTTAACCGCAAGTTCAAGTGCATTCATTGGTACATCATTGTAACTCATTGAACCACCTTGAGATGTGTTTGTAATCCATTCACCCTCACCAGAAAATCTCCAAAAAGCACATACAGGTTTGTGACCAATTAACATAATACGAAGGTCACCACTGTATTTTAGAGGAATAGCATCTTGAGAGTAGACAGGAACATATTTCTCTTTTTGAAGAAGTGCTTTGGCTTCCTCAAAAGAGTCTGCTTTATGAACAAAATAGCCACCATAATTTGATGGCCCATAAGAGCGTTTGATGATTTGTGGATAGCTTGCTTTTTTAAGATACTCAAAACCTTCGTTGACATCGTAATAGATACCTGTTTTTGGTTGAGACAGGTCATATTTGTCACAGAATAGGGTTACATTCTCTTTTGATTTATTTGGAAATTGTGTCTCGACGGAAGGGATAAAACGAACATTTGGTAGAGCAGCCGAGATCTCTTTAAAAGTCTCATAAGCAGTTGCTGGAATATTGCCTACAAGAACATCGATTTTTTTACGTTTAACTTCTTTGATAAAACGATTTTTATCGTTTTTCCAGTGATAAGTGACGGTCTGAATTTTATCAGGCCATCCTCTAAAATTGCTCTTATCAAAAAACTGAAGAACATAATCCATATACAATAAACCTAAGGTTGGTAACTTTTTCTTTGCCATCTACTACTCTCTTGAAATAATTTTTAAAATTATAGCAAAATTAAGAGTTTATTTTATGTCGATAATGTAACATAGCTATTAGATAGGCTTATTTTATGTGCTCATCTACTATAAAAAGTCTTTATAATAAAAAAAAACTGTGAGAAAATGAATGTTTAGCTTTGATGCACCTCTTAAAAATGTTCTGATTGTTGATGACTTAAAAGTCATTCGTAGTATATTAAAAAAAGAGATTTCACGTTGTAGTGATATTCAAGCAAATCTAATCATGGCAGAGTCATATGCTGAGACAATTGAACTGGTTGAAATGCATGAATTCCATGTGGCTATCTTAGATGTTAATCTCCCTGATGCGCCCAAAGGTGAAGTTATTGACCTTCTTCGTTCAAAAAATGTACCCGTTGTTGTTTTAACCGGTGGCATTAACGAAATGGGTAAAAAGCTTATTTTAGAAAAAGATATTGTTGAATATGTGACCAAGAACAATCCTAAAAGTATCAGTTATATTTTATCAGTTATCAAACGTATCTTAAACAACTACAGTCTACATGTTTTGATTGTAGATGACTCCAAATCTTTCAGACAAGTTATTCGAAAAAATTTAGAAAAAGCACATGTAAATGTTCTTGAAGCAGCGAGTGCAGAAGAAGCGATAGATATTATTGATGAAAGTGATAAGTATATTCCTTTGGTTTTAACAGATTATGAAATGCCAGGGATGAGTGGAATGGATTTGACGATTCACTTACGACAAGTCTATTCTAAAGACAGACTCTCTATTATCGCCATCAGTGGTGCAGATAAACAAAATATATCCACCCAGTTTTTACGTTATGGTGCCAATGATTTTATAAAAAAGCCATTTACGGATGAAGAGTTATCAGCGCGAATCAATCTTAATCTAGAGATGATTGAGTTATTTAAAATGAGTAAAGAAAATGCAAGTAAAGATTTTTTAACAGGACTTTATAATCGTCGTTTTTTCTTTGAAAGTGGTAATCCTATCGTTGATAAGGCTAAGCGTAAGGGATTGCCTATCGCTGTTGCAATGATTGATATAGATCTGTTTAAAATAATTAATGATACCTATGGTCATGATGTGGGAGATATAGCGATTAAAGAGGTTGGAGTCATTTTAAATCGTTGTTTACGAAGAAGTGACTTGATTGCACGTTTTGGTGGAGAAGAATTTTGTATCTTAATGGACAATACATTAGCTAAAAATGTAGAAATAAAATTTGAACTTATTCGAGAAGCATTTGAGAAAAACGTGATTAAAATAGATGGTTTAGATATATCCTATACGGTTTCCATCGGTATTAACTATGGCACAAACTACTCATTAGACGATATGATTAAACTCGCAGATAAAGCACTATACATGGCAAAAGATCAGGGTCGAAACTCTGTTGTAATTACAACCCAATAAATTAGATAAAAGAGGAACTTAAAATGGCAAAAAAAATATTAATAGTAGATGACTCGGGATTGATTCGAAACTTGGCAAATAAGGCTTCTATAGAAGCAGGTTATGAGACGGTTTTGGCTGAAGATGGTCAGGCTGGATTAGATGCCTTAGATAAAGGTGGAATTGATCTGATTTTTTCTGATGTTAATATGCCTGTGATGAATGGCTTGGAAATGGTTGAAAAGGTTCGTGAACGTGAAGAGTATAAATTTATTCCTATTGTTATGCTAACAACTGAATCAAAACCTGAGCTTAAAGATAGAGCACAAGAGTTGGGTGTCAAAGCATGGTTTTTAAAACCATTTAATAAAGATAAATTCCTCCTTGTTCTAAGTAAGCTACTGGGGTAAGGTATGATTACTGAACAGATTAAAGAGATAAGTATTTATGAAGCTGAAAAACTACAATCGATGTTTTTAAAAGAGATGCAAAGTGGTGAAACTTTTATTTTAGATATGCGCCTTGTAGAGAAAATAGACATGGTTGGAATTCAACTTTTACTCTCTTTATCCAAATCACTAGAAGAAAAAGAGCAGCGAATAGAGTTTATCAATGTTTCAGATGCGATGCTACATGAGATTAAAATTTCTCACTGTGATGTAGCTTTAGGACTTGGATAATGGAAGAAGAGGTAGAAATATTTTTAGAAGATTGTGAAGATCAACTGGGCCTAATGGAAGGTGCGTTGGTTAGTATACAAGATTCTGGAGTGGATGCGGACTCTATAGGAACCATATTTAGAGCTATGCATACGATTAAAGGTAGTGCGGGTATGTTTGGCTATGATAATATAGTTAAATTTGCGCATGCTGGAGAGAACCTTTTAGACGCGGCAAGAGAAGGACTGATTGAAGTTAATGAGGAGATGGTAGATCTCTTTTTACAGTGTAAAGATTACTTGGAACATCTTATTGAAGTCGAAATTCGTGAAGAGGAGATGGAAAGTTCTCAAAAAAGCTTAGGTGAAAATTTAGTCAAAGCGCTGATCTCTTATATGCCTGGTGAAAAACCACTGGAAAAGTCAGAAGATTTAGGTCAAATTAAAGAGCCCTCTATGAGTGAGGAAGAGATTCTGAGATGGCATATTTCTATTCGTTTTCATAAAGATTTTTTTACAACAGGTATGAGTATTCATTCTATTTTCAACTTTTTGAATAAAATAGGAAAAGTAATTATTAATCAACCTATCTTGTATCACATCCCTTTACTTGAAGCGTTAAATCCACTTCACCCTTATATCGGTTTTGAAATTTTATTTGAAGCTGATTTACCTTATGAAGAGATTGAAGAGGTTTTTGAATTTATTATTGATGATGTTGATTTGATGATTTTTGAACATACGGATGAAGAGTCATTATCTCAGCTCATTGCTTCTCGTAAAGAAGATTTATTATCCCAGACTTTGCTTGATGCTCAATTTTACACAGAGATTGAGACAGTAGATGTTTCTGAAGAAAAAACGGAAGAGATAAAGAAATCACTTCCTGAGGTGAATAAGCCTGAAGAGTTAGAAATTCTTGAGAATGAAAAAACTGAGTCAAAAACTGTGACAAAAAGTACAGGTGCACCAAAAGTATCTTCATCTTTGCGCGTAGATGCAACTAAAATTGACCTTCTTATTAACTATATGAGTGAAATAGTGATTGCTAACTCTAAAATTATTACACTCTCTGAAGAGTTAGATAACAGTGAATTGGACGAAGCATCAAGCCGTATGCGTGAACTGTTAGAAGTTGTTCGTGAAGGCATTATGGATATTCGTATGGTTCAAGTGGGTGATTCTTTTGCAAAATTTCGTCGTATCGTCAATGACACAGCGAAAAAAATTGGAAAAAATGTTGAGTTTATTATTACTGGGGGCGAGACGGAGTTGGATAAAACAGTGGTTGAACGTATCTCTGATCCACTGGTACATATGCTTAGAAACTCAATTGATCACGGAATCGAAGAACCATCTGATCGTATTAAGGCAGGGAAAAGTAGCAAAGGACGTGTTGATCTTCGTGCGTATACGGACTCTGGTACGATTGTTATTGAAATCGAAGATGACGGTAAAGGCTTGGATAAAAATCGAATTCTGGCCAAGGCCATAGAAAATGGCCTGATTAGTTCCACTGCTACTTTGAGTGATGCCGAAATATATAAACTAATTTTTGAAGCAGGGCTCTCAACCGCCGAAAAGGTCTCTGACATCTCAGGTCGTGGGGTAGGTATGGATGTTGTACGGCGTAATATTGAAGATCTTCGAGGGTCGATTGATATTACATCTGCATTGGGAAAAGGCAGTAAAATTACTATTCGTCTCCCCTTAACACTGGCCAGTATTGATGGATTTTTAGTGCAAGTCGGTCACACAAAGTATATTATTCCTTTAGAGAGTATTCAAGAGTGTATCGAACTGACACAAGAAGAACTTGAGGGAATGAAGGGTAATGAATTTATAAACCTTCGTGGGGATATGTTGCCTTTAATGGATGTGCGTGTTGTGCTTAATGAAGAGAAAAGTGAAAGTGCAAGAAAAAATATTGTTATTGTCCGTTTTGGAGAAAAGATAGTTGGTCTCTTAGTTGATGAACTTTTAGGGGAACATCAAACAGTGATTAAACCACTTGGAGATGCCTTTGTTAATGTGACAGGTATCAGTGGTGGTTCTATTTTAGGTTCGGGTGAAGTGGCCCTTATTTTTGATATTGCCAGACTCATTGAGTATAAAATATAAGGGGTAGATATGAGCAGTGAAAATAGAGATCTTATTACCTACGAAGAAGATGAACTTTTAACAATGAGTGATGCCCCTCAGTATTTCTTTTTTAAATCTGGTGGTGATATTTATGCGATTGACGCAGAGTCAGTGAGCGAGATGGTTGAATACCAGAGTTTTACAAAAGTACCTATGATGCCTCCGTATGTAAAAGGGGTGAGTAATATTCGCGGTGAGATAGTTACCGTGATTGATTTGTTGATACGGTTTGGCTTAGGTGAGACTAAGATTGGCAAAAAAACTTCTATGGTTATCGTGGATAAAATTGCATTGATTATTGATGAGGTACATGAAGTTAATACGATCGCTAGTGAAGATATTAAAGTCTCTTTAGATTTTGGCTTTAAGATAGATCAACGGTTTATAAAAAACATGGCGCGCTACAATGATGAGTATATTGCCATACTAAATAGTGCTGAAATTTTAAATTTAAAAGAGATCTCTATTGTTCAGGAGCGCGCATGAATGAAAATACTTCCTTAACGCAGAACTTTGACTTGGAAGAAGAGTATGAACTGGACCTTTTAAAATTGGTTTCTACGGATGCTAATGACTTGAATCAATACCTGGTATTTAAGGGTTCAAATGATGAGTGGTATGGGGTTAATGTTTCTAAAATAGAAGAAGTTATGGTTTATGACAAGAGTATAGAAATTGTTAAAAATACAGATAAAGAATCTGTGATTTACGGAACGGCCGATATCCGAAATGTTATGACAACCTTGCTTTACTATGATGACTGGTATGGGAATACACATCTTGATGACAGTGAATATGAACTTATAATTTTACTCAATTATGGTGGATATAAACTGGGAACAATTGTAAAAGAAGTGTCAACGATATGTACCATAGAAGTGGATCAGATGAGTGATAACTCACTTAATGATGCCAAGACGACCTTTGTGGCTAAGGCATTAATTGAGGGTCATGAGCAGATGTGTACAATCTATGATGGCGATAAAATGATCTTAGATATATTTGGTGTCTCACAAGATCAACAAGATGATAATGTATTTAGCCGAGAAACCATTATGGCGTTGGCTGACAAACGTGTGTTTTTTGCAGATGACAGTAAGTTTGTAAGACGTCTGGTGGAACAACTTTTTATAAAATTTTCTATGCAATATAAAATTTTTAATGATGGACAACTTCTGATTGAACATCTGCAGACGCATCCGACTTGTGAAGTGGATCTTTTTATTACAGATCTGGAGATGCCAAACATGGGTGGAAGAGAAGTGATCTCAATCATTCGTGAACAAAGTAAATATGATGATGTCTCCATTTTAGTCCATACCAATATGTCAAATTCAATTATGGAAACAGAACTTTTAAAACTGGGTGCCAGTCGTGTTATTGCTAAAATGAATATGTTGGAACTGAGTGAAGTGATGCAAGTAGAGATTAAAGCATGAGTATAGTGAAAATTACGAAGAGCGAATTTGAAAAATTTAGTGCATTGATATTTGATGAAGTGGGCATCACTTTAAGTGAGCATAAACAGTCTCTGATGGAGTCTCGATTTTATAAGAGAATAATTCATTATGAACTTGCCTCTTTTGAGGCATATTATCAAATATGTATAAATGACTCCCGTGAGAAGATAGAGATGCTAAATCTTATTACAACGAATGAAACCTATTTTTTCAGAGAAATGGATCATTTTAAGTTTCTTAAAGAGTACTTATTAAATTATAGTTCTGATATGAAACTTCGTATCTGGAGTGCTGCCTCTTCCGTTGGTGCGGAAGCTTATTCTATCGCTATGGTGTGTGATTCACTTTTAGCCTCAAACATGTGGGAAGTTTTAGGAAGCGACATCAATTCTCATGTTATAAAAAAAGCGCGTATGGGCCTTTACCCACTGACTTGGTCAGATAAAATATCAGATGAGTTCAGACATAAGTACTGTCTCAAGGGTAAGGGAAAATATGAAGGTGAGTTTTTAATTAATAGACAGTTGGCTAAAAATGTTCGTTTTCAAACGAATAACCTTTTAGAAGTAAACAGTGAGTTTGGTCGTTTTGATTTGGTTTATTTACGTAATGTATTGATCTATTTCAATGTTGATACAAGAAAAAAAGTAGTACAAAATATAATAGAGAATATGAAAATAGGAAGTCTGTTAATCATCTCACAAACAGAAAATCTAAATGGTCTGAATCTTGATGAATTAGAACAGATTCAACCCTCTATCTTTAAACTACGTGAGAAAAACTATGGAGCGCGTACATGAATGATACATTAATCGCAGAAGAATTTTTAGATACGTATGAAGGCGAGGTTCTATTTTTATCTCAGGATCTTGAAGAAATTGTTGTCCATATTAAAGGGAGTGACTTTACACAAGATACATTTTTATTATTAGAGCAAAAATTAAATGATGTTAGTGATGTATTCCTCTCTTCAACATATACACAGCATGTCTCTCCCGTTTTTAAAGAGTTAGCTGAATATGTTTCTCAATTAGAATGCGACGACTTTATAAAGTTTGAAGATGCTAAAGAGTATTTAAGTGAAATTATCAGTGATGTCAATAATTATATTAATATGTATTTTGTAGATAGAATATTTTCAGATGTGTATCTTTTTCAAGATTCATTAAAAAACTCCATAGATTTTCTCAAGCGCGCATACAGTTGTGACTTGAAAGATGAAGAGTGTAATGAAGATGATGGAAGTGAGTTAGATTTCTTTTAATGATTAAAGTATTTATAATAGATGATTCTGCTGCTGTTCGAAATGGCTTTATTAGTATTTTATCTTCTATGGATGACATAGAAATTTTAGGCGTTGCTGAAAATCCTATTGATGCCTTTGATGTTTTTAAAAAAGTAGGTTTACCTGATCTGTTTATATTGGATATTGAAATGCCTCGTATGGATGGTTTGACCTTTTTAAAACAGATTAATGAACAGAGGCCTACGCCTGTAATTATCTGCTCTACACTTGTTGCATTAGGAACAACAACCTTAATAGATGCGATGCGTTTAGGTGCTTCTGAAATTATTGAAAAACCTCAAACACATTTAAGTGAATTCTTTTTAACCTACAAAGAAGATCTAATTGCTAAGATACGTGCAGTATCAAAGGCAAATATTTATTATAGTTCCCATATTAATTTAGACCGTAAAAAAGTCATAAAAGTTGAGCATATAAAATCTGCGAGTGCGAAGGTTGTTGCGATTGGATCGTCAACAGGAGGGACTCAGGTATTAGAGGAGATAGTAACACATCTGAACTCATCTCATATCGCAATTATAGTAGTGCAACATATTCCAAAAAGTTTTTCGACCTCTTTAGCTAAGCGTCTTGATGATCTTAGTATCCATAGTATTGTCAAAGAAGCAGAAGAGGGTGAGTTAATCGTTAATAATACTATCTATATCGCTCCTGGAGGTATTCACCTTGAGGTTGAAAAAGTTGGACTAAGATATTATCTACATTTAAAAGACTTTCCTAAAGTAAACTCTCACCGACCTAGCGTAAATGTACTATTTAATTCTATTGCTAAAACATTTAGAGCCAATGCTGTAGGATTTATACTAACAGGTATGGGTGATGATGGGGCAACGGGTTTGAAAAAAATGCGTGATAAAGGGGCGTTAACCTATACACAGAATGAACAGACTTCTACGGTGTATGGAATGCCAAAAGTGGCTTATGATATGGGGAGTGCATTGAAGTCACTCTCCATTTATGAGATTATTAAAGAGATTAACGAAGCTTAAAGTTTTAAATATAGGGTTAAATTACCTTGTGTTGTAATAAAATCAAAACAGTAATATTGCGCATGATTAAATTTTGAACTCTCTATAGTCAGTGGTGGTTTTAAATCAAGAGTCACATTTCCAACACTTAATTTTACAGCGATATTACCCAGTACGACATTTACAAATTCGCTCATAATATCGACAACCATTTCATCAATAGCATCAAAGTCCATTTTTAGATACTTTGAAGATACTGCTAGAGATACAGCGTCATCGGCTTGAATAACGAACTCTAAGTCTAAATCACCATGCATCGCTTGTGAAGAGATAATACCACTACGAGGTGTAGTGTCACTTTTGCTTACTTGAATAAGCTTGATATGATCAAGTACGATACGTGAGTAAAGTGTCTGTAAAACACCGATACTGTCTTTAATTAGATTGTTTTTATCCAGCTCTGAAATTTTATCTTGTAACTCAGTAACTTCAATATTTTGCTCTGATTCAAAGGCTTTTAGCTCTGCTTGCAGTTTCTCTTCAGTCATGAATCTTTTTAGAACCAATACTTCACCAAAAAAGATTTTTTCTTTTTTTTGGGTAGTTAATAGTTCACCAATTTGAGGATCAGTGAGTAGATCTAATGAGAGTGCTACTTCACCAAAACGCATGTCTTGTGAACGTTGCTTATCATTAATCTTTTCTGCCTCAGCCGTAGTAATAAGACCTTCTCGTACTGCCAATTGACCCAAAGAGAGGTTGTTCTTATTTTGATACTCAATTGCTTCTGCTAATTGTGCTTCACTTAATTTGCCTTCATCCGTTAGGTAGTGACCAAAAAATTTAATTGCCATCTTCTCTCCTTAGCTTGCATTTTTAACGTGAGTACATAGTTCAGACTCATCAAATGGTTTTTGAATAAAAGCCTTCGCACCCAATCCTAAAGCCTCAGTGACTTTGGCTTCTGTCCCTAAAGAACTGACCATAATAACACTAATAGTAGGATTGTTCTCTTTAAGAATTTTTAAGGTTTCTATACCGTCTTTCTCGGGCATGACTACATCAAGAAGTACCAAATCTGGTTGAAAATCTTTAGCAATTTCAATGGCTTCATTCCCATTAAAGGCATCTTGAAATTCAATATTAGTTAGATCATTGGCTTTAAGTATTTTTTTTACTAGAAAGTGTATAAGTTTTGCGTCATCGACGATGAGTAATTTCACTATTTTTCCTTTGTTTATTAAAATTTATCAAATTCACGAAGATCAATGATCTCGCTGTTATCAACTACTGGTGCAGTAACTACACTCTCAATGGCACGTCTACTTTTTATTCTACTTTCACTTTTAGTATAGGTGAGTGTGAAGAAACTCATTTGATCACTTTGTTGGCGTGCTTGAACACTAAGTTCATCAGATGCCGTTAACAACTCTTGCGCAGAACTGGCATTAAGCTGTGTAATTTTATCAAGCTCGTTCATGGCTTGCGTAATTTGACCGATTCCAATATCTTGCTCTTTTGCCGCAGTTTCAATTTGCTTAATAAGAGTAGCAGTCTCTTTAATTTTTGGTACAACACTATGTATCATTTCTCCAGCGCGCTCAGATACTTTTACACTCTCTTTCGTGATTTGTGAGATCTGTGTCGCGGCTACTTGTGAACGTTTAGCGAGTTTCCTAACCTCTGCTGCAACCACGGCGAAGCCTTTACCATGTTGTCCTGCACGCGCGGCTTCGATAGCTGCATTTAGTGCCAACAAATTGGTTTGATAAGCGATATCTTCGATAACTTGAATACGCTCAGAAATCGTACGCATCGCTTCGACAGTTTTACCTACTTCTTCAGCACCTCGGATGGACAGATCAGCTGACTCTTCTGCTATGGAATTGGTAAGTGTTGCATTTTTAGACGTTTCACTCACCGCACCACTCATCTCTTCAATAGCAGCAGTAGTCTCTTCAAGTGAAGAAGCTTGTTGCGTAGCTCCTTGAGAGATTGATTGACTTGAACTGTTTACCTCTTCTGAAGCCAGTTGCATCTGTGTGGTGCCGGTATTGATATTGTTGATAGTCGTTGATAGTTTAATAACCAAATCATTAATAGAACTTTTTACCAAGCTAAAGTCCCCAGTATAATTTCCTGTGATTTTTGTATTTAAATTCCCTTGTGAAATTTCATTCAGTGCCTCACCTGATTCACTAAATAGGGCTTGTACTGTTGAAGCAATATTGTTGGTTGAGTCTTTGAGTTCTAAAAAGAGACCCTCGTAATCATTTTCAATACGTGTATCTAAGTTTCCTTTTGCAATTTCTGTGAGTACCTTAGTGATATCCTTACCAATTTGCTCTTCAAATTTCTCCATGACGTTATTGATAGAATTTACAAGTGTCATAATCTGAGGATTATTTGTTGTTGCAGAAACTCTGTAATCCATATATCCCGATTCAGCGCGCTCGATAGCGATTACTGCTTCTCCAGTACATACCTTATCTGCTTCTAGTTCGCTTTCTATACCTTTGAGGTTTTCATTAACCATAGCCGCAAGCATTCCAAACTCATCTGTCCCCAGTATATTAATTGGTTTTGAAACATCTCTCTCTCTTCTTAAAAATTCGAAAAAAGAGATGAGTCCTTCTCTAAAGTTTTCAAGTGAAGTCATGATACTTTTAATAGCAACAACTACCATGATTAGAGTAAAAAAGATAATAAAGAAACTAAATATTAGGTAATTATAATATAGAGACTTGGCTGCTTCCATTTTTAATGAGGCCTCATTAAATAGATAAGCAACTAAGTGATCATCTATCTGCTTGAGTACATCAATTTTACCTTTTAATATATTAAATGCCTGATTACTGTCGAGTCCAAACTTTCTAGTTTTCTGTGTTGCCAGTGCATAAAGTTTTTGTGCTTCTTCAATATTTGGAGAACGCATCTCTCTTTGATAAACCACAATATTACTTTCATCTGTACGCTTGATAAATGAGTTCATATATCTATCTTCTTGTGCCTGTAAAGAGATAACCAAATCTTTGATACCTTTAGGATAACGATCATAAATAAAAACATAGTAAAGTGCGGACTCTTGTGCTGCTGCTTTTTCTTTGGCTAAAGCATAAGCACTATATCCATTCAGTTCCATAGAGATTTTTGCATCTGTTGATATCTTTGCAATCTCTGCAATAGAACTTAAAAATTGTCCATTGATAGTCATATAGTAACTAAGAGTGTCATTTAGACTGATGTTTTTTCCATTAATTGCGGCTCTAATATTTTCCAGTTCATTCCCAGATAAAGAGTTTAGAGTCTGAGTTATCTTAGTCTGAAATTTCTTAGAGTAGCTTTTCATATCCATAGAACTTACTAGATTATTAAAATCTACAAGTTCTTGGTCAACAGTCTCTCTTTGATTGTTGAGTGCATCATAAAACTTAGTTCCCTTCGATGCTAAGTAACCGGCAGAAATACCGCGCTCATTTTGTAAGGAGTGAACCAATGAACTCATCTGGGTTGTAAACTGAACAATGGTTTTAATGCTTTCCATGTTTTTAGTTTCACTATAACTACGTTCTATTGATGTACCCGAAAAGTACAATAATCCAATTAATGGAACAATCGCTAGAGCGACCAGCTTCAGTTTAATGGATATATTT
>JADGDM010000107.1 GCA_016744905.1 Sulfurimonadaceae bacterium
ACTTTTATGCCCGTATGTTGGACATCTCGTTTAGCCTTCAGTGGGCGTGCCTGTTTTCTTTTAATCTTGGTTGGAATTTCATCTAAATCACCAACAATGCGCACACGATACACATCACACTCATAAGCAATAGATTTGATTTGTGCTTTTTTCTTTTTAAATGAACATCTAAAACCCAAAGAGTCCGCTAAAAATTTTATCTGCTTTGTCAATGCCTTATTTTTTTGAACAATCTCATAAACATTGAATTTATTATCGTAATGTCCATCACTATCAATCAATCCAGCCAAAAGTTCAAGTCTATTTTTGCGTGAATTTTTTAGATAAATGTGCGGTATATGTTTATTATTTAAAAGTGCGTATTCACGTAGTTTTGCTTGCAAAGAGTGACCATCACGCGTATTTTTATTTTTTCCATCTGTAATACCATACATATCACAGCGATCTTTAGGTTTTTGATGAGTGAGTTGAAGATTTAACCTCTTGGCATATCCACGTAGATAATCTACAATCTCATCATCTTTAGTAGTAATTGTCACGCTAGAACTATGTCCATCACCCAACCACAACCCTAGAAAATAAGGTTCTATATTAACACTTTGCTCTTCAAACTCAACAGCAACCTTATAACCCTTGTAGTTGCTTTTAAATTTGTCAGACTTTTTAACATAATCACTCACTTCAATATTTAAAATATCTCCATGTTTATGCTTTCCTTCATTACGACTTCGTTTAAGCGATAAAATATGACTTTCATTCACACGATAATCAATTCCTTTATTTTGATGCACCCAGTACATCATCTCTCTTCCACGCGCCAAAGAGAGCACATTTCTAGGAGTTGAGTCATCACCCATCAACTTATCACCAACTTGCACATCTTCAACTGCCCTCAAAGAGCCATCAAACATTACAACCTTGGTTCCAAGTCCTAAACATTTCCCCATCGCCGGTCTCGCAGCGATGATAATCATATCGCCTTTACCAAAACCTGTTGTCATTTTGTTCAGTTCATGAAAGCCCGTGTCCACCCCAACTAAAACAGAGTCACCACGTGCTTTCATCTCTTCAATGTACTCCAGGGTCTCACCCGTAATAATTGGAGAATCTTTAAAATCATTACTTTGAGCATCTTGGGTGATTTCGTAGAGTTTTTTCTCTACCATATCCACTATTTCAGCACTTTCATGCTCCTCTTCCAAGGTAACACGTTTGATCTCAGTCGTCAGTGAAATCAGATGCCGTTTAAGAGACTTATCTTTGAGTTCTTTGACATAAGCATTGATATTTGTAATCGGATTGGCAGAGAGGATATCAAGCATGATATTTTCATCAAACTTCTTTTTAGCAACCAAATCTTTTTTTAAAAAGTCTTCATCAATAGGTCGTTCTGATTGAGACAAGGAGACCATAGATTTAAAAATCTCTTGATGCGCCCCGAGATAAAAGTCCATCTCGTTAAGTATCCCATCAAGTTCTTCATATAAAGAGGGTTCAAAAATAATAGAGCTTAAAACAGAACGTTCAAAAGCAAGATTGTATAAGTTTTCTTCCATTAAGACTCGCTTTTTTCCGCCATAATTTCAACTTCTTCAACAAAGCGATCTACCAACTCTTTTTCATCAAGATTGGCAATCACTTCGCCCTTAACCATCACTAAACCTTTACCCTTACCATAAGCGATAGCCACATCAGCGTGTGCGGCTTCACCGATGGCATTGACCACACAGCCCATAACTGAGACATTTAGAGGTGCTTTAATATGTTTGGTACGTTCTTCAATCTCGCTCACCGCAGAAACCAAGTCCGCTTCTATACGTCCACAGGTAGGACAAGAGATGATATTTAGACCATCAGGTGCCACACCACTGTCTTTAAGAATAGCGCGCCCGACATTGATCTCTTCTTCTAGTTCACCCGTAATAGAGACACGCATCGTATCACCGATACCATCAAGCAGTAGCGCGCCCAAACCGATGGCACTTTTTACAGTTGCATGAAAGATGGTTCCTGCTTCCGTCACACCTAGGTGAAAGGGGTAGTTGTTTTTAGGACGAAGACCACGATAGGCATCAACCGTACGTTGAACATCGCTGGCTTTAAGAGAGACTTTGATATCTGTAAAACCTAAATCTTCAAGGAACTTGATATTGTACTCAGCAGAAGCGATCATGCCCTCTGCCGTCTGACCATACTTGTTTTCAAACTGTTTCTCTAATGAACCAGCGTTCACCCCAATACGCATAGGTAAGTTGCGTTCTTGACAGGCTTTCACAATATCTTTCACCTTATTGGGTTCACTGATATTGCCTGGGTTAATACGGATACAATCTACCCATTTTGCTGCTTCAAGTGCCAGTTTATAGTTGAAGTGAATATCTGCTATCAGTGGCAAAGAGATACGTTCTTTAATCTCTTTAAGCGCCAACGCATCTTTCATATCAGGAACCGCCACACGAACGATATCACAGCCAGCAAAATGAAGACGGTTAATCTGCGCAACAGTCGCTTCCACATCATGAGTTTCAGAGTAGGTCATCGACTGAACAGAGATAGGTGCATCACCACCAACAGCCACATCACCAACATATATTTTTTTAGTAGGGTATCTATTTATCATAAATGAATTTTAGCGTTTTTTTGTAAAAGAGAGCTGTATTTAAAATGTTAGCAAATTTATGAAAATTCGATCGGGTCGATATCCACTTCACAGAGCTTGTTCTGAGCGTATTTGATAGCGCGCAACATATCCGTACTTTTATCACTTCGTAGAAAGATATTGTAACGAGATTTTCCTGCTATTTTTTCTATGGCTGCCACACCAAAACCAACCACTTCTACATTTGGAATATGTCTCAGTTTTTCTAACACTTCATGCATAGCGTCACTGGCTTTGTTGGGATACTTGTGTGCAAAAACTAAGCGCGCCAGTTTTTTAAATGGAGGATAAAGACCTTGGCGTAAAGTGATTTCATCTTTTAAAAAAAGTTCATAATCACTCACATAGCGTGCAAAAAAATCTTCATTGAAACTCTGCACCAAGACCTTAGAATCAGACTTTCGTCCACTTCGCCCTGCAATCTGAATTAAAAGCGACAGAGCGCGCTCACGTGCACGATAATCACTTAGGTGCAGAACATTATCAATCCCAATCACAACCGCCAAATCAACATTATGATAGTCGTGCCCTTTTGAGAGCATCTGTGTGCCCACTAGAACATCAACTTCCCCATCATTAAAACGCTTTAGTGCAGCGGTGAGTTTTTTCTGCGTTGTAATAACATCTCTATCAAACTGCTCAACTTTTAAATTTTCATTAAAATTCTCCAGTTGAGTTACCGCTTCGGCTGTTCCCAAACGAGAACTCTCTAAGTCTTCACTTCCACATTTTTCACAAACCTTAGCAATAGCCTGAGAGAAGTTACAGTAGTGACATTTAAGTGCATTTGATTTTGTGTGCATACTCATACCTACACTACAATAGGGGCACTCATAGGTAAATCCACAGGTATTACACATCAGGTACTTAAAGTTTGCGCGCGTTGGAATAAAAACGATAGCTTGTTTCTCATTTCGTTTGTTCATCATCAACGTCTGTTTAATATTTTTACTCATTGACTCAGGAGCGCTCTCATAAATAAACTCTTTAGATGTTTTAAAGTGCCCACCCTTCATACGAAAATGAGGAAAGTTTACATAAGAGTTTAAAGATGGTGTCGCACTTCCCAAAATAAGATAAATATCTAACTTCTTCGCCATATATATTGCCATATCTCGTGCATGATAACGGGGCTTTGAAGAGGACTTATAAGAGTCATCATGCTCTTCATCCACCACGATAATGCCTAAGTCATCAATCGGCAAAAACAGAGCCGAACGCGCTCCGGCAATCACCTTTGCTGTTCCATTATGTATCTTCTCTAAGTTCTTCTCTTTAGCTTTTTTTGTTAATTTAGAGTGCCACATAACCACCGCATCACCAAAATGATGTTCAAGTCGTTTCTGCATCTGTGGTGTCAGAGATATCTCGGGCAATAAAAATAGAGCGCGCTGAGAATTTTGAATCACTTCATCAAAAAACTTCATATATATCTCTGTTTTACCGGCACCTGTATCCGCAAAAAGTAAGGCTTGTTTTTTCTCTTTTATGAAACCATATGCAATATCTTGTTTTTCAGACAGCTTAATAATTGGACTTGTATATACATCAGGAAGTATAACTACAAGCTCATCTTTCCCTTTTTTAAAGGGGATAAATATTGAAAGAGCTTCATTAATTGAACTAAAGTAATAAGCGCTAATAAATTTAGCCTGTGAATATTGCTTATGAGAGTAGTACTTATTTGCACTGCCAATTATACTTTCTGTTTGAAACTCTGGTTTCACAACAATCTTACTTACTAGCGCTTCAATTTCTTTAGACTGAAAATTAATAACTACTACATCATATATCGAAAGATTATATTCTGAATGGAAAGTAAGTACTAAAGGACGTTTAAGAAGTAGTAATTCATAATAATAAATTATTTTAATAATATTTTCTCACTTATCTAATTATTCAAATTACTTTGTAATTGCTCTACTTTTCTTTTTATTTCTCTTTTCTTATCTATATCTTTAGTGTTATTATAAAGCCAAAGAGTATCTTCAAGTATTTTATTTTTCTTAGCACGTTCATTC
>JADGDM010000045.1 GCA_016744905.1 Sulfurimonadaceae bacterium
GCAGTAGTTGCAAACGGTATGGTTTATACATCAGGACAAATTGCTCTTACTCCTGATGGTGTTATGTTAGAAAATGATGTAGTTATTCAGACTAAACAAGTGTTGAAAAATTTAGAAGCTGTTTTAGTAGAAGCTGGAAGTGCTTTAGATCAAGTGATTAAAACAACTATCTTTTTAGATTCTATGGATGACTTTGCAGTTATTAATGAAATCTATGCTGAGGCATTTGGAGATCATAAGCCAGCGCGTGCAACGGTAGCTGTTAAAACTTTACCAAAAAATGCACTGGTTGAAATTGACGCTGTTGCTGTGTGTAACTAAGAGATAAGTATGATTCTCGGTGCGCTTATTTTAACGGTACAGCTTCATAGTTCTGTCATATTCAGACCTGATGAATTACAGTATGTTAAAGATCATTTTGGTCAAGTTGCCATTAATCGTATAGACGATTATCAAAAAACGATGGATGAAATTAAGCGTTTACCAAGTCACAAATATCTAAATGCAGTCAATAGTTATATTAATCAATTACTCCCCATGTATGATATCTATCAGCATAAGGTACAAGATTATTATGAGACACCGAAAGAGTTTCTGAGTTCAGGATATGGGGACTGCGAAGATTATGTGGCACTGAAGTATCAAAGTCTTATGGCTTTAGGATTTGAAGAAGATAAACTTTATTTTTCTGTTGTTAAAGACGAGATTGATTTAGGCATGCATATGGTACTGCTTTATTACGGGAATGGATATGGAGATGATGCAGATCCTCTGGTTTTAGATAACCTTAGTTTCAAAGTAATGCCACTTAGTAAGCGAACTGACTTAAGTCCAAAATGCGCTATAAATCAAAAATATTATATTACTTTTGATGAATTCTACAATCCAAGAAATCGACACAATGTACAAAAACAATTTGCAAAATTGATAGAAAAATTGCAAAATGGTCAATAATTAAGAGCTTAATTGATTTTTTAATTAAACCTTAAACTAGAGTGGATATAATTCCACACTTTTTAGAGAAATATAGATAAGGAAGCGCAATGTACGCAATTATCAAAAACGGCGGAAAACAATACAAGGTTAGTGAGGGAGATATTCTTCTTCTTGACAAAATGAGCCTTGAGGACAAATCAACTTTTGAGATCACAGAAGTTTTAGCAGTAAATAATGGTGAACTTAAAACAGGTACACCATTTGTAAACGGAGCAGTTGTATCTGCTGAAGTTATCAACGAAGGTCGCGAAAGAAAAGTAGTAATTTTCAAAAAACGTCGTCGTAAAGATAGTAAAACTAAAAGAGGTTTCCGTAGAAGCTTCACACGTGTTCGCATCACAAAAATCGCTGCGTAATTCACGTAATTAATTAAATAATAGGAGCACAGTATGGCACATAAGAAAGGTCAAGGTAGTACACAGAATAATCGTGATTCGGCTGGTAGAAGACTAGGCGTAAAAAAATATGGTGGTGAAAGCGTTATCGCTGGAAACATTATCATTCGTCAACGTGGGACTAAAGTTCACCCAGGTAAAAACATGGGTATGGGTAAAGATCATACTTTATTCGCACTTGTAGACGGTGTGGTTAGATTTGAGCGTAAAGATAAAAAACGTCAACAAGTTTCAATCGTACCAGCTGCGTAACTTAAATTCTACACTTTATAGATTTGAAGCCTTAGGCTTCGAATTTTCCTCACACATTACACAATAACAATAAAATAACAACAATTTAATTTCCCAAGGACTCACTTATGTTTACAGATCACGTCACACTTACACTATCATCAGGTAAAGGCGGTCAAGGCTGTGTTGCTTTTCGTCGTGAAAAATTTGTAACCCAAGGTGGTCCAAATGGTGGAGATGGCGGACGTGGTGGTGATGTCTGGTTCAGATGTGACAACAATACGCATACGCTCTCTCATTTTAAGGGAACTAGAAACTTAAAAGCTGAAGGTGGTGCGCCAGGTCTTGGCTCACGTATGACAGGTAAGTCAGGTGATAAGTTGGTTGTTGTTGTTCCCCCAGGGACTCAGGTTGTTGATGTTGAAACAGGCGATGTTCTTTATGATCTTGTTAAAGATGGTGAAGAAGTAAAGTTTATGATTGGTGGTAAAGGTGGACTGGGTAACTTTCACTTTAAATCATCAACCAATCAACAGCCTCGTTATGCTCAACCTGGTCAGCCAGCAGTAACAAGAGAAGTTAAACTTGATCTTAAGCTTATCGCAGATGTTGGTCTGGTAGGTTTTCCTAATGTAGGTAAATCAACTCTAATTTCTACAGTGTCAAATGCACGTCCAGAGATTGCGAATTATGAATTTACAACACTGACTCCAAAGTTAGGACAAGTTGATGTAGGTGATTATGATTCATTTGTAATGGCTGACATTCCTGGTATTATTGGAGGGGCGAGTGATGGCAAAGGTTTAGGTTTACAGTTTTTACGTCATATTGAACGTACCAATACATTGCTGTTTATGATTGATATTGCTTCTTATCATGAGATGAAAACTCAGTATGACACTTTGAAACTTGAACTTAAACGTTTTTCAGAAGTGTTAAGTAAAAGTGCCTATGCTATTGCCTTAACACGCGTAGATGTTCTCCCTGTTGATGAAGCACCAGAAATTATTGGAAACTTCTTAAAAGATATCGGTTTAGAACAATCTACTCATAATGAGTTTAAATTTGATGATAATTTAGGTTTTTATGCTCAAGTTGGTGCCGATGAGACTTCAGAAATTGATCTTAGTAAACCATACTTTGTAGCACCTATCTCTTCTGTTATGCGTACCAATGTAGAAGCATTAAAGTTTGGTCTTTACTCACTAATTAAGCGTTTTCGTTAAGTTATGAAACGTCTTGTCATTAAGGTTGGCAGTGCCGTTTTAAGTGAAAAAAATAGAATTGCTAAAACGCGTATGCAAAATCTTGTTGATTTTATAGCGCGCTTAAGAGAAAAGTATGAAGTGATCCTTGTCTCTTCAGGAGCAGTTTCTGCGGGATATACTAAACTGAAACTCGATAAATCAATTCTTTCAAATAAGCAGGCCTTAGCTTCTATAGGTCAACCTCTCCTTATGAACCGTTACCGCACAAAGTTTGCCAAACATGAAATTTTAATTTCACAAATTTTAGTGACCTCTTCAAACTTTAAAACACAAGAGCAATCTCTTCGGGCTAAAAATGCTATTGAAGCTTTACTTGAGCATAAGGTTTTACCTATAGTAAATGAAAATGATGCAACAGCAACGGAAGAGTTAGAGTTGGGTGATAATGATCAACTCTCTGCTTACGCTGCCAGCCATTTTGACGCTGATCTTTTAGTGATTCTCTCTGACATTGATGCTTATTATGACCGAGATCCTCGTGCGCATGATGATGCCAAGGTCTTAAAAGTTGTTAATAGTATCAGTGAAGAAGAATTGACAAGAGAAGTGACACCAAATAATAGCTTTGCAACGGGTGGAATTGTTACCAAACTAAAAGCAGCAGATTATCTATTGAAGTATAATATAAAAATGTTTTTAGCGTCTGGCTTTGATTTGAGTGATGCACGCTCTTTTTTAATAGATGATGAACATAAAGGAGGAACACTTTTTGAAAACTAAAAAAATAATATTTATGGGTACACCTGATTATGCGAGTGAAATTCTTAGCGCACTGCTTAAAGATGAAAATATAGAAATAGCAAGTATCTATACTCAGCCAGATAAACCAGTCGGCCGTAAAAAAGTTATGACGCCTCCTGATGTTAAGGTCTTAGCGCTAGAGCATAATCTTAAAATTTATCAACCTACCAGACTTAGAGATGACGAGACGGTTGCTGAATTGCTTACTCAAGAGTGTGACATGATTATTGTTGCTGCTTATGGACAGATTTTGCCTAAGGCTATTTTAGATCATGCTCCATGTATAAATCTTCATGCGTCTATATTGCCACAGTATCGAGGGGCCAGTCCTATTCAACAGTCATTGCTTAATGGCGATATAGAGACCGGTGTTACTGCTATGATGATGGATGTAGGTCTTGATACAGGAGATATATTAAAAATCTCAAAACTACCAATAGCAGATGATGAGATGGTTGTATCTGTTTTTGATAGACTCAGTAGTCTAGCCGCTGAGTTGACACTTGAAGTGATACATGAATTCAGCGCGCTGAGTCCTGTTCCTCAAGTGGATGAAGCGTCAAGTCACTGTAAAAAAATTACAAAGGCAGATGGTGAACTCTCTTTATACAGTGCACAAGATGAATATAATAAGTACCGGGCTTTTACTCCTTGGCCAGGTGTCTATTTAGAAAGTGGATTAAAACTGAAAGTTATGAGCCTTGAAGAAGATGAAAAGGTACATCAATCCCATACTATTCTCTCTATTGATAAAGAGAGTGCTGTAATCGCTTGTGAACAGGGAAGTCTCCGTGTTAGTAGAGTACAGCCAAATTCGAAAAAAGAGATGTCAATTATTGATTATCTTAATGGAAAACGCCTGAATGTTCACGATCAACTATCTTAAAGAAGTTGACTCTACTCAGACGTATCTTATAGAGGCAATAAAAAGTAAACAACTGAGCGCGCCGTGCGCTGTTCAATCCGATGTACAAAATGCAGGGATTGGAAGTAGAGGTAACTCTTGGATTCCAAAATTGGGAAATTTGTATTTCTCTTTTGCTGTAGAAAAAGGTGTACTCCCTTTAGATCTGAAACTAGAGTCTTCTTCTATCTATTTTACCTACCTATTTAAAGAAATACTAAGTGAAATGGGCTCAAATGTTTGGCTCAAATGGCCTAATGATTTCTACCTAGGCGATAAAAAAATCGGGGGAGCTATAACCAATATGTTTCAAGATACACTTGTTTGTGGGATTGGATTAAATATTAAAGAAGCACCTGAGGGATTTGGACATTTAGATTTAGATATTGAGATAAAAACTTTACTAGAAAGCTTTTTAAAAAGAGTAGAATTTAATAAGTCATGGAAGCAGGTTTTTAGTAAATATGCGTTAGAATTCGAAAGAAACAGAGCCTTTTTTACACATGTAAACAACTCGAAAATTGCACTTGAAGATGCGATTTTACTTGAAGACGGCTCTATAACATGCCACGGACAGAGGATATACAGTTTAAGATGAGTGAAGTAATAGTAATTGCAAATCAAAAAGGTGGCGTTGGTAAAACAACGACCGCTGTAAATTTAGCAGCATCTCTCGCAGTAGCTGAGAAAAAAGTTCTTTTAATTGATGCTGATCCTCAAGCCAATGCAACTACTTCATTGGGATATCATAGAAATGATTATGAATTTAATATTTATCATGTTCTTATTGGTACTAAAAAACTCCGTGATATTATTTTAAAAACTGCCTTACCTACTTTAGAACTTGCTCCATCGAACATTGGTTTGGTTGGTGTTGAAAAAGAGTACTATAATGAAGGTAATGCCAGTGGCCGTGAGCTTATTTTAAAAAGAGCGATTGCACAGGTTAAAAAAGAGTATGATTATATTATTATAGACTCTCCTCCTGCCTTAGGGCCCATGACTATTAATGCATTGGCGGCTTCTAATTCTGTAATTATTCCAATTCAATGTGAATTTTTTGCATTAGAGGGTTTGGCACAATTGTTAAATACAGTAAAACTTGTTAGAAAAACAATTAATACTAAGTTGGCTATTAAAGGTTTTTTACCAACAATGTTCTCTGCGCAAAATAACTTGTCAAAACAAGTTTTTGCAGATCTTCGTCAACACTTTAAAGGGAAATTATTTAGAGATCTTGATGATGAATTTATTGTTATTCCAAGAAATGTAAAGTTAGCAGAGAGTCCAAGTTTTGGTAAACCTGCTATTCTTTATGATGTACGATCATCAGGTTCTCAAGCATATCAAGAACTTGCGCAGGCTATTATTGCATAATGGCAAAGGGTAAAGCAGCATTAGGACGTGGTTTAGACGCTCTATTTGGGGAAATTGACGAAGCTTACGACAATGAGGGCAGCAGCTCTAAAAATGGTGTCTTAGAGATACCCCTTAATCAAATTAAAGCAAACCCTTTCCAACCTCGTAAAAGTTTTGATGAAAAATCCCTACAAGAACTCAGTGAATCAATAAAAGAGTATGGAATTATTCAGCCAATAGTAGTAGTTGAAGAAGAATTTGATCAATATACTTTGGTTGCAGGTGAGCGAAGATTTCGTGCCTCAAAATTAGCAAAATTAAAAACTATAAAAGCAGTTATTGTTAATCTTGATCAAGAACAGATGCGTCAACATGCACTAATCGAGAATATTCAACGTGATGAACTTAATGCAATTGAATTGGCGAAAGCCTATGACGAGTTGATTAAAGTTCATGACATAACGCATGAAGAGCTCTCCTCTATAGTGTTTAAAAGTCGAACACATATTTCTAATACATTAAGATTGCTTCTATTGAATAAAAAGTCTCAAAAAGCACTCCTTGAAGGAAGAATTTCCGCAGGCCATGCAAAGATGTTGGTGACTTTAAATGAGAAAGATCAATCCGTTATGGTTGATTCTATTATTGGTCAAAAACTAAGTGTGCGCGATGTAGAAAAAATGGCTAAAAATCTTAAAAATGGTGATGTTGCTGCTAAAATGGTAAGTAAAAAATCTCCAGTTTTAGACTTTGAAATGATGAAAAATAGATTAGAATCTTTTGATTTAAAAGTCAACTACGGCTCAAATAAAGTAACTTTTGAGTTTGAAAACGACACTCAAATAGCAGATTTTTTACAAATATTACGTTAACTCGAGCACCTCTGAGCATTTAATACTCTCCCTTTTATCATTGAATACAAATTTTTTTTTATAATCTTATTAATTTAACAATCGCTTAAATTTAATCTCAGTATAATTGCGCAACTTTTAGGAGGTTGTATGTTAGATATTAATCCGATGCTATTGGGCATCACTGTGATTGTTTTTCTTATTTTACTGTACTTGCTAAACAGTTGGCTCTATAATCCTTTGCTTAAGTATATGGAAGATCGTGATGCATTATTAAAAAAAGAACTAGAAGAAGTTAGTTCAAATGATAGTGAAATTGCGGCTCTTAAAGCGAAAGCAGAACAGATTAAGACAGATGCTAAACTGGAAGCAGCGTCGTTAAGAGAAAAAGTTATAGCTGATGCTAAGGAATTAGCAGAGAGCAAGATGGAAGCTAAGCGTTCAGAATTAGCAACTGTTTATGGTGCATTTAAAGAGAGTCTTACGAAAGAGAAAGAGCAACTTAACAGTGCTTTATTATCTCAAGTTCCACTTTTTAAAGAGGCTGTAAAAGCTAAGTTTAGTCAAATATAAGGAAGCAATGTGAAAAAAATAATTTTTACGTTATTATCATTAAGTGTCGCTGTTTTAGCATCTGCGGATGCTCATGTAGAGAGTGGCGCTACTGATATTGTACCCCGTACAATCAACTTCCTCATTTTTGCAGGTGTTGTTTACTATCTAATCGCAGAACCTATCAAGGACTATTTCGCAGGACGTTCATCAGATATTGCTGATGAGCAGAACAAAGTGAAAGAGAAACTTGAAGAGTCTAAAAAAGCAAAAGAACTGGCTAAAACAAAAATTGAAGAAGCCAATAAATTTGCTCAAGAATTAGAAGTATTATCTAAAAAAGAGAATAAAATTCTTAATGACAATATCATGACTCAATGTGATGGTGATTTGCAAAATCTTGAAAACCAAAATGGTATTCTAATGGATTTTGAACAAAGAACTATGACACGCGAAGTTGTTGATACAGTTATGAATGATGTAATGACACAAGAAAATGAGAACTTTGGTAAAGAAGCTATGGCTCAAATTGTAATGAAGAAGGTTGCCTAATGGAAGAATTAGTAGCTAGACGTTATACAAAAGCCTTAAATGAATCATTGGGTTCAGACTCACTAGAAAATGTTCACTCTTTATTTGCAGCAATAAAAACATCATTTGCAGACAATACGTTTGTAAATATTATGGATAATCCTGATGTTCCAAGTAGCGATAAAGAGAGCATCTTATTAGATGCTGTTAAAAGTGCGAACAGCGATAAAGTAAATAACTTTATTAAGTTATTAGTAGAAAATAAACGTATTATGATTATTCCTGCTATTGCTGAAGAGTTACGTAAAACAATTGCTAGTGAGAAGAACAGCTATGATGGTTCTATTTATAGTGATACAGATATGGATGAGGGTTCATTGCAAGGAATTGCAACTGGACTAGAAAAAAAATTAGGTGCTAAAATCAATTTAACATTTGTTAAAACTGATTTTGATGGGATCAAAGTTGAAGTGGTAGATCTTGGTATTGAAATTAACTTTTCAAAATCACGTCTTGCAAATCAAATTATAGATCACATCTTAAAAGCAATCTAACTAAAAGAAGGGGGAAAAGTAGTGGTAGCAAAAATACAAGCTGATGAAATCAGTTCGATTATCAAAGAAAGAATTGACAACTTTGAACTAAACGTTGATATTAACGAAACAGGTAAAGTAGTTACTTACGCTGATGGTGTTGCACAAGTTTACGGACTTAGCAATGTTATGGCTGGTGAAATGGTAGAATTTGAGGACGGGACTCAAGGTTTAGCGATGAACTTAGAGGAGAGCAGCGTTGGTGTTGTTATTCTTGGACGTAGTCAAGAAATCAGAGAAGGTATGTCAGTTAAACGTCTGAACAAACTTCTTAAAGTTCCTGTTGGCGATGCACTTCTTGGTCGTGTTGTTAATGCAATGGGTGAGCCTATTGATGGTAAAGGTCCAATCGAATCAAATGAGATGCGTTTCGTTGAAGAGAAAGCACCTGGTATCATGGCACGTAAATCTGTTCATGAGCCAATGGCAACTGGTATTAAAGCAATTGATGCTCTAGTTCCAATTGGCCGTGGTCAACGTGAGCTTATTATTGGTGACAGACAAACAGGTAAAACTACTGTTGCTATTGATACTATTATCAATCAAAAAGGTAATGGCGTTGTATGTATCTATGTTGCTATCGGTCAAAAAGAGTCGACTGTAGCGCAAATTGTTCGTCGTCTTGAAGAACATGGTGCAATGGAGTATACTATTGTTGTTAATGCAACGGCTGCTGAAGCTGCTGCACTTCAATATTTGGCTCCATATACTGGTGTTACTATGGGTGAATATTTCCGTGATAATGGTCGTCACGGTCTAATTGTTTATGATGATTTAACTAAACATGCTGTTGCTTACCGTGAAATGTCACTTATCCTTCGTCGTCCTCCAGGTCGTGAAGCATATCCAGGTGACGTTTTTTATCTACACTCTCGTCTTTTAGAGCGTGCAGCTAAACTTAACGATGAGTTAGGTGGTGGTTCTTTAACTGCTCTTCCTATCGTTGAAACTCAAGCAGGTGACGTTGCGGCTTATATCCCAACAAATGTTATCTCTATCACTGATGGTCAGATTTTCTTAGAAACTGATCTATTTAACTCGGGTGTACGTCCAGCGATTAACGTTGGTCTTTCTGTATCTCGTGTTGGTGGTGCGGCTCAAATTAAAGCGACTAAACAAGTTGCAGGTACTTTACGTCTTGACCTTGCGTCTTTCCGTGAATTACAAGCGTTTGCTCAATTCGCATCTGATTTAGATGAGATTTCTCGTAATCAACTTGAACGTGGTCAGCGTATGGTTGAAGTTCTTAAACAAGGACCTTACTCTCCAATTGCTGTTGAGAAACAAGTTCTTATTATTTTCGCTGGAAATAATGGCTTCTTAGATGATATGGATGCATCAAATGTACCAAGATTTGAGGCTGAATTAAATCCATTTATTGAAGCTTCTTATCCTCAAATTTTTGAGAACATTAGATCAGCTTCTAAAATTGATGATGATACTAATGCTTTAATGAAAAAAGCACTAGAAGAGTTTAAAGCTACATTCGTAGCTAAGTAAGGACCCTTATGGCGAACTTAAAAGACATTAAAAGACAGATAGGAAGCGTTAGTAATACTCAAAAAACCACACGTGCAATGAAGCTTGTTTCTACAGCTAAATTGCGTCGTGCTGAAGAGTTGGCTAAACGTTCTCGTCTGTTTGCAGATAAAACAAATGAGATGATCGGCGAAATTGCTGCACGTATTAAGTGTAGTAAGGTTGGTGGTATTGAGAGTCGTTTTTTTGCTGAAATAGATGCACCAAAAATGATTGATATCGTTTTTGTAACTGCTGATAAAGGTCTTTGTGGCGGTTTTAATATTCAAACTATTAAAGCGGTTAAGAAGGTTATGGCTGAGTATAAAGATAAAAAAGTAAAAGTAAGACTTCGTGGTATTGGTAAAAAAGGAATTGAATTCTTTAAATACAATGAAGTAGAACTTTTAGATGCTGTTAGAGATTTAAGCTCTGCACCAGATATGACACGTTCAAGTGAATTTATTTCTAGATCAATAAATGACTTTAATGATGGTGTTATTGATGGTGTATATATTATCTATAATGGTTATAAAAATATCATTACACAAGAACTTCATGTAAATAAAGTTCTACCAGCGAATTCAAGTGATTTTGATTGTAAAGATGAAAACAAAAGATCTCAACTTGAAGTTGAAGCAGAAGATGAAGAGAAAATGTTAGATTCACTTATTGTTAAATATGTTGAATATAACATGTATTATGCACTAATTGATTCAGTTGCAGCAGAGCACAGTGCGCGTATGCAAGCTATGGATGCGGCAACTAATAATGCTAAAGAGATGGTTAAAACTCTTAACGTGAAATATAATAAAGCACGTCAAGAGTCAATTACAACTGAACTTATTGAGATAATCAGCGGCGTTGAGTCGATGAAATAATGGAGAAACAGATGATTGGTAAAATTTCACAAATTATTGGACCAGTTGTAGATGTTGATTTTGATGGTTACCTACCAAAGATCAACGAAGCAATTGAAGTCAAAGGAAATGTAGAGGGTACTGAGTACCGTCTAGTATTAGAAGTTGCAGCCCACCTTGGTGGTGGCCGTGTACGTACAATTGCTATGGATATGTCTGAAGGACTAGTTCGTGGTATGGAAGCTAAAGCAACTGGTGAGTCTATTCAGGTACCAGTTGGTGATAAAGTTCTTGGACGTATTTTCAACGTTATTGGTGACACTATTGATGGTGGTGATCAAGTTACTGACGCACCTATGTGGTCGATTCACCGTGATCCTCCACCATTGGTTGATCAATCAACAACAACTGAGATGTTTGAAACAGGTATCAAAGTTGTTGACCTTCTTGCTCCATATGCAAAAGGTGGTAAAGTTGGACTATTCGGTGGTGCTGGTGTTGGTAAAACAGTAATTATTATGGAGCTTATCCATAATGTTGCACACGGACATGATGGTCTTTCTGTATTCGCTGGTGTTGGTGAAAGAACTCGTGAAGGTAATGATCTTTACTATGAGATGAAAGATTCTAACGTATTAGATAAAGTTGCACTGTGCTACGGACAAATGAGTGAGCCTCCAGGAGCACGTAACCGTATCGCATTAACTGGTCTTACTATGGCTGAATATTTCCGTGATGAAAAAGGTCTTGATGTGTTGATGTTTGTCGATAATATCTTCCGTTTCGCACAGTCTGGTTCAGAGATGTCTGCACTTCTTGGTCGTATCCCTTCAGCTGTTGGTTACCAACCAACTTTAGCTCGTGAAATGGGTGCTTTGCAAGATCGTATTACATCAACTAAAAATGGTTCAATTACTTCAGTTCAAGCGGTATACGTACCAGCAGATGATTTAACGGATCCAGCTCCAGCTTCTGTATTTGCTCACTTAGATGCAACAACAGTACTTAATCGTAAGATTGCGGAAAAAGGTATTTATCCTGCAGTTGATCCATTGGATTCAACTTCACGTCTACTTGATCCACAAATCTTAGGTGATGAGCATTATGGTGTTGCTCGTGGTGTTCAACAATTACTTCAAAAGTATAAAGATCTTCAAGATATCATTGCGATTCTTGGTATGGATGAGCTTTCTGAAGAAGATAAATCTGTTGTTGAACGTGCTCGTAAAATTGAAAAATTCCTTTCTCAACCTTTCTTCGTTGCTGAAGTGTTTACTGGTGCACCTGGTAAATATGTATCTCTTGAAGATACTATCAAAGGTTTCAAAGGTATTATCGATGGTGATTATGATCACTTACCAGAAGCTGCTTTCTATATGGTTGGTGGTATGGATGAGGCAATTGAAAAAGCTGAAAAGTTAAAATCAAAATAATTGCAAACTAAAGGATAATATATGGAAACTCTAAAATTAGAAATCCTAACGCCAAGCGGACTTATCTTTAATGGTGAAGCGCTGACTGTAACTCTTCCTGGTGAAGAGGGAGAGTTCGGTGTTCTACCTAAACACGCTTCTTTAACTACGCTTCTTACTGCGGGTGTTATCGATGTTGAGAAAGCAGACAAGTCTGTTGAATCAGTTGTTGTAAACTGGGGTGTTGTTCAAGTTGACGAAGAGAAAGTTGTAGTTCTAGTTGATGGAGCTGTAGCGATTCGTGGTGAAAATGAAAACGAAATTGCATCGGCTCTTGAAGATGCTAAGAAATTGGTTAAAGATATTGCAGACTCAAGCTCTGCTATTGCAACTGTTTCTGCAAAAATTGAATCTGCTGCTCAAAAGTTAATATAGATGAGTGAAGCACTATTAGATTTTTACTTAAAAAGTAATGGAGTGACTCTTGGAGTTCTCGCATTACTATCTGTCTACTTTATAGTTACTAACTGGGTTTTTATCTACCGTTATTTAACAATCAATGCTTGGGTGACTAAAGAAAGTCAATCATTAGAAACGTTATTAATGGGTGCTTCAAGTGTCTCTGATTTCTCTTATTTAAGTCATTTTATCAAAACGAGTGAAGTTATCACTAAAGAGATGTTTGATTTAAGTAAATTGGCAGCAACTAAAGATGCAACTAAAGGTCTTCCCTTGCTATCTATAGTTTCTTCAACTACCCCTTTTATCGGTCTATTCGGTACGGTAGTATCTATTTTAGACACTTTTGATAGTATTGGTAGTTCTAGTGGTACTATGAGTGTTATTGCTGTTGGTGTATCTGATGCATTGATTGCAACAGCAGCTGGTATTTTTGTTGCAATTTTTGCGTATACTTATCATGAGGTTTTAAAACGTAAATCGTTTGAATTAACCAGTTTAATAAGCATGCAATGTGACGCTATTTTAGCTAGGAAAGTATAGTCAATGTACGATTGGGATGAGAAACCGGAACTTAACATTACACCTCTTGTAGATGTAATGTTGGTATTACTTGCTATTATGATGGTAATCGCTCCAAATATTGTGTATGAGGAACTTATTAAGTTACCTCAAGGCTCTTCTCAAAAAGAGTTGCAAAAAAAACCTCCTGTTCATATTACTGTTAACCAAGATGGTGAAATTACTGTGAACAAACAAAAATTTGATCTCTCTGGTTTTGCTGATAACTTTTATCAATTTTCTCGTAATCTTGATGCAACTTCTACAGTAATGATCAGTGCCGATAAATCTTTAGATTATGGAGTCGTGATGTCGATTTTGGCTGCAGTTAAGATTGCAGGCTTTTCTGATGTCTCTCTAGCAACTAATGGATAAAAGAGATCAATACTTCTACATAAGTGGTTTTATATCACTTATGATGTTTTTTCTACTGTTTGCGCTTTTTGTGTATTTCATACTGATACAGGAGAAAATTAAATCATACGCTCTTAAGAAAGATGATTTTATTGCTGTCTCAATCGCTATACCTACACAAAAGTCACAAAATACAGCGGCCAAGCCAAAACCAAAACCTATTACAAAAAAAGTACCACTCTCTTCGTCTAAACCGAAGGCTTCACCTACGGAGACAACAGAAGATATTGATTCACTTTTTTCTTCGGTTTCTACACAAAAGATTGTAAAAGCTAAAAAGAAACCTAAAAAGCTTTTAGATCAGAAAAAACTGGCTTCGATGCAAAAGCGTGTTAAGAAAGTTGAAAAATCTGAGAATTCTAAAGCCACAGAAAAAATAAAAGATATTGAGCTTAAACGTCCAGTTATTGAGATTGTTGGTCAGTCTAGTTCTAGTGCGGAAGAAGTTAATGAGTATCTTGCAAAGATTCAATCAGATGTATATGATCATTTTCAGCCTCCTTCAAATACTCAAGGTAATACGGCTAAAATTCGAGTTTGGATTGATTCTAGTGGATCATTAAGCGATTATAAAATATTGGCATATTCTTCAAGTGATCGATTCAATAGTGAGGTTGACCGCTTACGTGAAAGATTGAATTCACTTGTATTCCCTGAACATCCACAAGGTGTTCCAATCGTTTTAGACATAATTTTAACTGCTGAGGATTAACACCTATGAAACTACTATTTACTTTTTTGCTCTCTATTACTTTTCTTTTTGCTGCAGATGCAACATTAGAAATTAATAAAAAAATTGATGCATATTCATCATTTGGTGTTGAAGACTCTTCTACCCAACGTTCAGACCTTAGTAAGAAATTTTATCGTTCTTTAGTAGCAGATATTAATGTATTATCTTTGTTTAATGTAGATAAACACTATTTTACAAGTGATTTTGATAGTAATAGTATTAATGTAGAAAATAAAAAACTAAATTATGTATTGAAATTTGATTTAATCTCTAATGACAATCAATCCCTCCTTATTAAGATTAAGTTAATGGAGTTGGGTGAAGTTAGATTGGATAAGAGTTATAAAATTTCTAAAAGTAAGATGTATGTTTTTGTAGCACATGCCATTGCATCAGATATCAATGATCATTTTGGTGCACCAAGTGTTGATTGGATGAAAGGCAAAATAATACTTTCTCGTTTAACTAAACCTGGTAATTCTCAAATATTAGTGACGGACTATAGTTTAACTTACCAACACGTAATTATCAATGGTGGCTTGAATGTCTTTCCTAAGTGGGCAAATAAAGAGCAGAGTGCATTTTATTTTACTGCATTAGATACATTAAGACCTACTCTGTTTAAGGTAGATGTTAGGTCGGGTAATAAAACTAAGGTTGTTGATTCTGACGGCATGATGATCTGTTCTGATGTTAATTCTGATGGTAGTAAATTACTTTTAACTATGGCGCCTGATGATCAACCAGATATTTATCTGTATGATGTTAATTCTCAAACTAAAGAGAGATTGACGTCGTACAGTGGTATT
The DNA here is from genome assembly GCA_016744905.1 of Sulfurimonadaceae bacterium. Taxonomy (GTDB): domain Bacteria; phylum Campylobacterota; class Campylobacteria; order Campylobacterales; family Sulfurimonadaceae; genus BB10. Next base: position 15,188 of record JADGDM010000045.1, read on the forward strand.
GATGTAAGTGGTCAATTTATGGAAGATGAAACGATAGCCTTTGTTTCTAACCGTTTAGGTTATCCAAATATATTTTCAAAAAAAATAGGCAGTTCAGCAGTAGAGCAATTGGTCTATTATGGAAAAAGTAATGCTTCATGTAGTGCACATAATGAATATATAGTTTATAAGGCTAGAGAAAGTTCGAATGCCTTTTCTAGAAATACATTTAACCTTCATTTAATCTCTACTAAAACAGATTTTATTCGTCGTTTAACGGCGACTGGACTGAATGAGTTTCCTCGTTTTTCACATGATGGAGATGCTATTTTATTTATAAAAAATTATAAACAACAAAGCTCAATAGGTATTATTCGTCTTAAGCATAATAAAAACTTTCTTTTCCCTCTTCGTGTTGGAAAAATTCAATCTATGGATTGGTAATCCTTTTTTAGTTAACTTTTGTTAAACTATTTTAGGCTATAATCACAGCAATTATTAAAAAGGTATATTCATGAAAAAAATTATTCTCTCAACTACAGTATTGGCGCTGTTACTATTTACTGGTTGTGGTTCAGCTCCGACAATTGATGAGACTCAAGAAAATGCTACAGATGCGAATGCACAAGATGCTAATGCTAACAATAGCGAGACCATTGCTTCTGATGAAACTGTAATTGATGAAAATTCTAATGCTAATGCAGACAGTAATGAGATGACTATGAGTGGCTTAGAAGGTAAAATGCAAACAGTTACATTTGAGTTTGATAAATTCAAAGTACAAGCCAATCAAGTAGAAAAAGTTGAAGCTAACGTTGAATTGGCACAAGGTGATGCAAATACATATATGATTAAACTTGAAGGAAATTGTGATGAATGGGGTAGTGATGAATATAACTACGCATTGGGTCTTAAACGTGCTAAAACTATTAAGCAAACTATGATTTCTAAAGGTGTTAATGCTTCTAGAATTACTATGGTTAGTTATGGTGAAAGTAATCCGACATGTACTGATAAAAGTGAATCTTGTTGGTCTAATAACCGTAGAGTTGATTTTAAACTTCTTCCATAATTTCCATGAAATATAATATACTCCTTTCGCTACTATTAGCGAGCGCTACACTACTTAATGCAGAGCCTTCTGCATTTGGTGCAGGCGACTTAGATTCAAAAAATCCATATGGTTTAACTGAGACAGAAAAAAGTATCTTAAAAAACAAGAAACTTCTAAAAGAGATCAAAAATAGTTCTTATGATCAGAGTAATGAAGTTGATACATTAAGAGAACGTGTAGATGGATTTCAAACAATTATAGAGGGTCTTAATAGAAAGTCTCAAGATCAAAAAGTACAGTTTAAAAGTTTTCAAGAAGCTTATCGTTTAGATCAGCAGTCTTTACAACGTAGTGACATGGCAATGAGTGCTAAAGAACTAGAATATAAAGAAAAAGTCTCAGCAATAGAAGCTGGTATTAAGGCCAATGAAGAGAATATCAATCAACTGCTTTTATTGATTACTGAGTTTTCTACTATGATTGATGGAATCAATTCAAACTATGTTACTAAAGAAGAGCATAATAATTTAGTAAACGAACTTAATGCCTTTAAACTCTTGGTGGTTTCACAGCTTAAAGAGATTGATAAAGTCAATGAAAATCCATTTGAAGATAAAACAAATGCGCAAGTTGCAAAAGAGGCTAAAGATCTTTACAAAGCGAAGAAGTATACTAAAGCATCAGAATATTATGCCTACTTAATTGAAAAAAAATATAAGCCAGCGCGCTCAAATTATATGATGGGTGAAAGTTATTACTATAAAGAGTCATATAAAAACTCGATTGCCCATTATAAAGAGAGTGCTTCTCTTTACTCTAAAGCGGACTATATGCCAACGTTAATGTTACATGCCGCTATTTCAATGCAAAAAATTGGGGATATAAAAAATGCTAAAGTTTTTTATAGTGCATTAATTAAGAAGTTCCCTAAGTCAAAATCAGCAGGCGTTGCTAAGAAAAGAGTAGCAAAGCTTAAGTAGTTAGCTAAACAATACTAGCTAAGCAGATGAAAATATCATTTATGATATTATTCAAAAATTTTAAATTAAGGTAATAAACATGGCAATCACAGAAAATCAAATTGTATCAATTCAGTATGAAGTAAAAGACGGAGCAAACGTTGTTGACTCTAACATGGGTGGAGATCCACTGGTATTTATGTTTGGTAAAGGTCAAATCATTCCAGGCTTAGAAAATGGTTTAGTGACTATGAGTGTTGGCGAAAATGCTGATGTTTTAGTTAAACCTGAAGATGCTTATGGCGAGTACAATGCTGAAGCGCAACAAGAAGTTCCTGCAGATCAATTTGCTGGAATTGATTTAGAGCTTGGTATGACACTTTATGGTCAAGGTGAAGATGGCGGTACTGTTCAAGTAACAGTTAAAGAAATCGCTGGCGAGAATGTTATCATCGATTTTAATCATCCATTGGCTGGTAAAGAATTAATGTTCACTGTAACATTAAATGAAGTACGTGATGCAAGTGCTGATGAAATTGCAAGCGGAATTCCTGCTGAAAATGCTCAAGACAGTGGATGTTGTAGTACAGATACTGGCAGCTCTTGTGGTTGTAACTAGTTTTCTAACTGCTTCTACGGCTTCTAGCGAGGCCTTAAAAACAGCTAATCTTTTAAAAAGTCTTTCTGTTAATGCACTGATAAGTGGAGAAATGGGGACTGGTAAAAAGACATTAGCGCGCTACATTTTACCTCAAGCCGATGTGCTTGAGGCAAACTCCTATGATGAAATCCTACTAACAATTGCAAGTAAAAAAGAGCTTATAATTACCCATATTGAAAATTTTTCAAATCATAAGATCTTGAATGAAGAGATAAAAAAAAGTGGTGTTCGTGTTGTTGCAACCTGTGGTGAATATTTTAATAATGATTATATAGAATCCTTATTTAGTGTTCAACTCTCTTTACCAGGTCTCAATAGTCGTAAGGAAGATATCCTTCTATTACAAGAATATTTTTTAAATGAAATGCGTACTTCTTTTGGACTTAGTTGCGAAGTTGATTTTGATAAAGTGGATGCTGATATTAGTAATAACGCACACTCTTTAAAAAAGCAGGTCTATTTGAGTGCACTGTTAAAAAATATGGATGAAAATATATTGATGCAATTGATGGAGGATTTTTTAGAACCTCGTCTTGGTAATAACAATGATTATAGAGATTTTTTACATCTTTATGAAGTTCCTCTGATTAGAAGTGGACTGAAAAAATTTAAATCTCAACTTCAGCTCTCTGATAAATTAGGTTTAAATAGAAATACATTACGAAAAAAGATGGCTGAAAACGAAGAATTTGGTCTCTAGTTTAAATTTTATACAAGGATATTTATGTCAAAAAAAATAGCAATGATCTTTCCAGGTCAAGGTAGTCAAAAAATCGGTATGGGTCAATCATTTTATGAAAACTCTGAATTAGCACGTGAAATGTTTGATAAGGCGGGCGAGCGAATAGGTGTAAATTTCAAAGAGTTGCTTTTTGAAGAAAATGAGACTATCAATCAAACTGAATATACACAACCTGCTATTTTATTAATCTCTGTAATAGCGTATAAACTTTTTCAAGAAAAAGCGAATGTTACCCCTTCTTTATTATTGGGACACTCTCTTGGTGAGTTTTCTGCACTGTGTGCAAGTGGTGCGATAGATTATGTTGACGCTGTTGAATTGGTTCATAAACGTGGTCTTTTAATGAAAGAGGCATGTTCTGATATTGATGCAGGAATGATGGCGCTTGTTGGACTTGATGATGAAAGTGTTGAAAAAGTATGTGCTACTGCGCAAGAGGCAGGGAAAAAAGTATGGCCAGCTAACTATAATCAAGATGGTCAGTTGGTTGTTGCTGGAATCAAAGGTGATTTAAGTGCTACGGAAGAAGCTTTCAAAGAAGCAGGTGCTAAAAAAGCAGTTTTATTAAACATGTCTGTTGCCAGTCATTGTGACTTACTTGCCAGTGCGCAAGCAGCACTAAAAGCTGAGTTAGAGTCAAAACTGGGTGAAAATTTTATCGCACCAATTATTTCTAATGTAACTACTACACCATATTCAACTAAAGAAGAAGCAATGAATCTTTTAGTGGACCAGTTGGTGAAACCTGTTAAGTATAAACAATCTATTGTTGCTATTGCACCTGATGTTGATCTGGCGATAGAGTTTGGTCAAGGTGTAGTACTTAAAGGTCTTAACCGTAGAATTGTAAAAGATCTTAAAACTGTTAATGTTTCTGATATAGATTCATTAACAAAAGTTCTTGAAGAGATTTAATGGCTTTTAAATTAGCAATTATGGGCGCAATGCCTGAAGAGATAGAACCCCTTTTAAAACGTCTTGGCGAGTATAAAACAACACAATATGCCAAAAATACTTACTATGAAGCAACGTATTCTGGGATTGATTTGGTTATCGCTTACTCAAAGATTGGAAAAGTATTTTCTACTTTGACAGCGACAACAATGATTGAAAAGTTTGGTGCGACTAAATTACTTTTTTCTGGTGTTGCCGGTGCCGTTAATCCAGAACTTAAAGTAGGGGACTTGATCGCAGCATCTTCACTCTCGCAACATGACCTTGATATAACTGCCTTTGGACATCCTTATGGATATGTTCCTGAGGGTCAACAGTTTGTACCAACAGACAAAGACCTTTTACTTCTGGCACATGAAGTCGCTCGTGAGATGGAGCTTCCTCTTAAAGAAGGAATCATTGCAACAGGTGACCAATTTGTCTGTACGGTAGAGCGTAAGGACTGGATAGCAGAGACTTTTGATGCAGATGCTTTAGAGATGGAAGGTGGTTCAGTGGCTGTTGTTTGTGACGCACTTGATATCCCATTTTTTATTCTACGCGCTATTAGTGACGCTGCAGATATGGATGCAAGTTTTTCATTTGATGAATTTATGGTGAGTTCTGCACAGCAAAGCGCACAGTTTGTTTTAAAAATGGTGGAAAAACTTGGGAGATAAACGCTCTATTATCCCTTCTAAAAAGATTATGTCTCGTTTGGGTAAAACCAACGCAGAATTTAAACTTATAGAAGAGGGTGATAAAATCCTTATTGGACTGAGTGGTGGAAAAGATTCTCTTACTCTAGTACATGCTCTAAAAGAGCAACAACGTCGTGCACCTTTTAAATTTGAATTCATTGCCGTTACCGTATCTTATGGAATGGATGAATCTTTTGATACCTTAATCAACTACTGTAAAGAGAATGAAATCCCTCATGAAATTTATGATACCAATATTTTTAATGTAGCAGAAGATAAGATCCGTAAAAATTCTTCATACTGTAGTTTCTTCTCTCGTATGCGTCGTGGTTCATTATATAGCGCTGCTGAAAAGTATGGATGTAATAAACTTGCACTGGGTCATCACTTAGATGATGCAGTAGAGAGCTATTTTATGAACATGATTTATAACGGTCAGATGCGCTCTTTGGCACCAAAATACAGAGCAGACAATGGTCTTGTTATTATTCGTCCCTTGATACAGATGAGAGAACGTCAACTGCTCGCCTTTACTACAGAGAATAACATCCCTTTAATCGGAGATGAGATGTGCCCTTCGCAACGTTTTGATGTCAAGATGCCACATGCGCGTGAGACGATGAAAGTAATGTTGAAGGAGATGGAAGTGAAGTTCCCGGATATCTTTGTATCTATTAACGCATCTTTTAGAAATATTTCAGATGACACTTTTTTCGACCCGGAGCGTTTTAAAATATAATTTTTATCTGTTATTTATTAATATTTACAGGTTGTTTGTGTATACTTGTTATAAGATATTAATTTTAAAGAGATACTATGCAAAGTAGAGCTTCAGAGCAGAGAAAAAGTAAAGGGTGTCCGACACCAATTGTTTATTTATTATTGCAGTTAACTGCTGTAGTACTTGTTTTATATATTGCCAAAGCTTTTTATATTCCAACAACAGCACTGGTAGTAATTTTTTCTATTTTTACACTGTTTGCACTGAATCGGACATCAAAAGTATGTTCACGACAACGAATACGTGCACTGAATACTTAGTTTGTTAAGTTCTCTTCTTTCAGTCTTCCTAACATCTCTATAACTCTTAGTTGGTAGGTAATAGTATCTCCATGATGCTCATATTCAATGAGGTTTTCCAAATAGTCTACATCTATTTTTTTAGCATAACGAGGAACCTCTTTGATCTCTCTTTCAATAGCAAAAATTAAAGAATCGATATCAAGTCCATTGTTGGTACGTACTTTTTCAACATACTCTTTAACTGTTAATCGTAATGTCTCTGCGCGATCTTCATCACCTGGATATATCTCTAAACTGATCTGTTTTACATTTGTTAATTCAGAGATGTCGTACTCCTCATCTGCTGCTATAACAACGGCTATCAACTTGGCACGGAACTCTAAAGAGCTATGATGGTGGATAAACAGTTCTCTAAATGAAGAGAAAAGAAATCTTTTTAAACTCATTTTCATTTTACACAATCCTACTTGTCATATAAAAAACGTTTAATTTTCTTTGTAGGTGTTTTAATAAATGGTTCGCTTTGTTCAATAAATTCCATCACTTTTGAAAATGATGAAACTTTTGTATTACACTCAATACGTAAATCTTCAAGTAACTTTTGGATATGTTCACGCATGGCAGCACTGTCTGTTTTATGAATATTATACATAGTGTCTAAGAGATCATAATCGAGGTTAATCTTTGCAACAACTTTTCCATCACGCTCATAGACCATAGAATCAACTACAAGCTCATTTTGAGCAATAATAGATTCAATCTGTTCCGGATAGATGTTTTCTCCACCAGAGCCAATAATTACATTTTTAGAACGTCCACTGATATAGAGAAAACCATCTTTATCAAAATGGCCTAAGTCACCTGTATAAAACCAACCATCATCACGAAGCACTTCTGCTGTTTTTTCAGGCTCTTTAAAATACTCTTTCATGATATTTGGACCGCGTGCAATGATCTCACCATCTTCACTCTCATTTTTACTAGGAAGAATTTTTAACTCGACGCCTTCAAAGGCCGGACCCGTCGAACCGATACGCGTCTTAAATGGACCCACGCCTGCAAGTAGTGGAGCACACTCTGTTAAACCATATCCGATAGCATAAGGAAAGTTTGCTTCTTGAAGAAATTTTTCTACAAAGGGAGAAAGAACTGCGCCTCCGATACCAAAAAATCGTAACTGACCACCAAAGGTCTCGTAAAGCTTTTTCCCTGCAATTGCATTTAGTTTTTTACGTACAAAAGGGATTTTATATAAGGTACGAATGAGTGCATTTTTTTGAAAGTTTGGCTGAATCTTATTTTTATATATCTTCTCAATAATCAGTGGAACCGTTACCATATAAGTAGGTTTAACCACTTGAAATGCTTTGAGTAAGATATTTGGAGTAGGAGGTTTATCGATATAATAAACTGTCGCTCCATTAAGCATAGGGATTAAAAATCCAATACTACACTCTAAGGTATGCGCCATTGGCAAAATAGAGAGAAATCTATCATCAGTACTGATGTCAACAACACTTTGTGCGGTGATGGTTTGAAAGGCAAGGTTTCTGTGACGCAACACAACACCTTTTGATTGACCAGTTGTTCCAGAAGTATAGATGATAGCCGCAATATCATCTTCTTCCACCTCTTTAATCTCTCTATTAATTTTTCTGAAATTATCGACCTTGGTTCGTAAGGATTGGAAAATATCTTCACCTTTTTTATAAAGCTCTGAAAACGGTGAACTGAACTCTTCAAGGAGTTCAAAGTCATCGAGTCTAATGATACAGGTTAACTCAGGCATATTGTCACTGGCTGCTTTGGCCTCTTGTTTGGAAGAGACAAATAAAATTTTTGCACTGGAATGACGAACAATATGGTGTACTTCATTGGCATGAAAATCAGGAAGTATAGGAACAATAATAGCGCCCATTGTACTAACGGCCAGATAAACAATACCCCAGTTAGGCATGTTCTCACTGACCATTGCAATAGTGTCACCACGTTTAATGCCCAACTCTTGAAGTAGAATTTGAATCTGCTCGACCTTATTGGCAACATCTAAATAAGTAAGTGGATCTTGATCTATCATACTTAAAAAGGGTTGATTTGGATAGGCATTACTACTGTATTTTAAAAGCTCTTTTAAGGTGAGCTTTTTAAGCTCTTTTTTTTGATTATTCATATATATTCTCGTAAATTAAATTTATAAAAGTAAGGACATTGTATTGAAAAGTTATTTAATAAGTGATTGTCCCAGTCAATGTGGTGACATAAATCAGTTTAAGAG
>JADGDM010000046.1 GCA_016744905.1 Sulfurimonadaceae bacterium
TTAAATTGCTTTATTATAGTATAAAAATTAATAAATAAAAACTGTGAGAGAATATTATGGATATTAAAGAGATAAAACTTAGTGATTATAAGGCTTTAGAGCTTAATATAGTTAGCACAAACCTAGAGTTTGATATTTATGAAGAGTATACCCTCGTCAGTAATACAATGACTTTTAAATCAAGCTCAAAAAACCCGCAAGAACTTTTTTTAAATGGGGTTGGATTAGAGCTGGTAAGTATCAGTAATGATGATTACCAGTTGATAGATGAAGGAATAGTGGTCTCAAATATTAGTCAAGACTCGACCTTAAGTATCGTGACAAAAATATATCCAGATAAAAATACAACATTAGAAGGTTTATATCGTTCTGGCGGAATCTTTTGTACACAAAATGAGCCAGAGGGCTTTAGACATATCACCTATTTTATTGACAGACCTGATAATATGAGTCTTTTTACGACGAAGGTAATTGCAGACAAAGAGAAGTATCCTACTTTGTTAAGCAATGGTAACTTAATCGACTCTGGTACACTAGATGAGAATCGACATTTTACAATATGGGAAGATCCTTTTGCTAAACCTTCATATCTTTTTGCAGTGGTCGCGGGTGATTTAGCAGTACTGAGTGATAGTTTTATAACCACTAGTGGAAATAAGGTTGCGCTTAATATTTATGTTGATCATGGTAATGAATCTAAGTGTTATCATGCTATGCGATCATTAAAAGCCTCAATGACTTGGGACGAAGAGACATATGGTAGAGAGTATGATTTAGACTATTATAATATCGTAGCAGTTGATAGTTTTAATATGGGCGCTATGGAAAATAAGGGTTTGAATATTTTTAATTCTCACTACGTCTTAGCCAATGAAGATACTGCGACAGATAATGACTTTTTAGGAATTGAGAGTGTGATTGCTCATGAGTATTTTCATAACTGGACGGGTAATCGTATCACCTGTCGTGATTGGTTTCAACTGACTTTAAAAGAGGGTTTAACCGTTTTTAGAGATCAAAGTTTTAGTGCAGATATGAACTCTCCTATCTTGCAACGTATTTCAGATGTACGTGCCTTAAAGGAACGTCAGTTTGTTGAAGATGCTTCTGCAACAGCGCACCCCATTAAACCAACCTCATATATGGAAATCAATAATTTCTATACCTCAACGATTTATGAAAAAGGGGCTGAGGTTATTCGTATGATTCACACCTTGATTGGTGCGGAGAATTATCGTAAGGCAATGGATCTATATTTTGAAACATTTGATGCTCAAGCGGTACGTACTGAAGATTTTTTATGGGCGATGGAGAGCGTATCTGAAATGGACTTGAGTCAGTTTAAACTCTGGTATTCTCAAGAAGGAACGCCTAGGTTAAATGTAGAAGTAGTTTATGATTCTGGAAACATAGAGTTAAGTTGTCATCAAGTTATTCCAAAACGTGTTAGTGGTAAAAGTCAAGAAGCCTACTATTATCCATTGGGTTTTGCTATTTTTACGCCAGAGGGGAAAAAGATACCTTTAGATATTGATAATGAGATGCTCATTATCTCAGAGCCTTATGAAACCTTTGTATTTAAAAATATTCCTTCAAGTGCCCGTATCTCGATTAACCGTGGATTTAGTGCACCGGTGATTATAGAGAGTGAACATCTAAATTACAACTTTTTAATGGCGCATGAAGATGATGGCCTAGCGCGCTATGAAAGTGCTCAAAACTATGCTTCAGAAGTGATTTTTGAACTGCTCTATGAAGACCACACTCCTGAGGGATACCTTTATGCCTATGAATCAATTTTAAGAGATGAAAACTTAGAGTTAAACTATAAAGCAAAACTTTTAACCATTCCTTCTTTAAATATGCTTTTACAAGAACAAGAGATCATTGATGTTGAGCCATTACATCAAGCAAGAGTACTCCTTCAAAACTATATTTGTGAGAGACATTATGATTTAGTTTTGGAACAATATAAAATCTACCATGAACCAACCAATATTGCACTTGATGCTGAGTCAATGGCAAAAAGAGCGTATAAAAATATGCTTTTAAATGTATTAATGATGAGAGACGATGAAGAGGTGGCTGAATTGTGTTATGCACAATACACTGAGTCTTTAACCATGACCGATAGACTTAGCGCGCTGGACGCACTAGAAAATTCAAGTTCAGAACTCAAAGACAGCGCGCTGAGTAATTTTTATATACGCTATAAAGACGATACTTTAGTCATGAACAAGTACTTTGCTATCTTAGCTGCCAGTTCAAGAGAAGGAACTATTGATAGAGTTCAAGCCTTAGAAAATGATCCATGTTTTGATATTAAAGTACCTAACTTGGTACGTGCACTTATCGGTGTATTCGCTAGAAATCATAGACACTTCCATGCTACTACGGGACATGGATATGCTTATATGAGTCAAAAAATAATAGAACTAAATTCTATTAATCCACAGATTGCTTCAGGGTTATGTGGGGCTTTTAAGTTGTATGACAAATTAAATGAAGATAATAAAGAATTGATGAAGCTTGAGTTAGAAAAAATTGTCAATCATGAAGATATTTCTAAAAATGTATTTGAGATTGTTGATAAAATATTAACTCGTTAATGTGATATTATATCATGTTAAGCTCCGTTTTTACACACTTTAGTCTATTAATATATATTAATTCCGTGATAGTCAAAGTTGTGATAGGGATGTGATACTCTTTAGTTAGAATGAGATTAGAAGAGATGATAAATGAAATCAGAACTTTTATAAGCTAAAGGAGAAAATATGGCAAGACTTGTTGTTTTAGGTGGAGGGGTTGCAGGACATACTACAGCGACCTTCGCAGCAAAGTGGTTAGGTGCAGGACATGAAGTAGTAGTAGTGACACCAAACGCAAAATGGAATTGGATTCCATCAAACATCTGGGTAGGTGTTGGTGAAATGAGTAAAGAAGAGGTTACTTTTGATCTGGCTCCTGTTTATAACAAAGCTGGTATCACATATAAACAAGCAAAAGCAGTCTCTATTAATCCTGAAGGTAGTGCAGATAATGCTTCACCTTTTGTTACTTTTGAGTACACAGGACAAGATAAAGCAGGCGAATTAGAAAATATGGACTTTGATTACCTGGTTAATGCAACAGGTCCAAAGCTTAATTTTGCAGCAACACCTGGTTTGGGTGATGCAAATGGAATGGGAGAGCATACTGTTTCAGTTTGTACGGCAGATCATGCCACTCACGCATTTCATGAATTTGAAAAATCAATCGAAAAAATGAAAGCAGGGGAACGTCAAAAATTTCTTATCGGTACAGGTCACGGTATGTGTACTTGTCAAGGTGCTGCTTTTGAATATATCTTTAACATTGAACATGAGCTAAATAAAGCGGGTGTTCGTGATATGGCAGATATCAAGTGGATATCTAATGAAGCATTTTTAGGTGACTTTGGTATGGGTGGTCTTCACATGAAAGTTGGAGGATATGTAGTGTCTTCTAAAATTTTTGCTGAATCACTTTATGCAGAGCGTGGTGTTGATTGGATGATTGGTGCTCACGTATCTAAGGTTGAGAAGGGCAGTATCGATTACGAACTTCTTGATGGTTCAACAGGAAAAGAGTCTTTTGACTTTGCAATGTTAATTCCACCATTTGCAGGTGTAGGTCTTAAAGCTTACAACAAAGCAGGTGAGGATGTAACAGACACTGTATTTGCCCCAAATGGCTTTATGAAAGTTGATGCAAATTACGCTGCAGGCGCCTATGAAAATTGGAAAGCATCTGACTGGCCAAGAACATACCAAAATCCTACATATAAAAATATGTTTGCTGCAGGTATTGCTTTTGCACCACCACATCTTATCTCTAAGCCAATGAGTTCACCAAATGGTACACCGATTAATCCTACTCCTCCAAGAACAGGTATGCCAGCAGGTATTATCGGTAAAGCAGTTGCATATAGTGTATGTGATTTAATTACTAAAGGTGAGAATGCACATTTACATGAGGCGTCTATGGCTGAAATGGGTGCGGCATGTGTGGCATCTGCAGGTAAAGGTGTTTTCACTGGTACTGCTGCTGCGATGACTGTTTTCCCTGTTGTTCCAGATTACGAGAAATATCCAGGAACAGGTCGTGACACTGAATATACATTTGGTGAAATTGGTCTTGCCGGCCACTGGATTAAACATATCCTTCACCACATGTTTATCTATAAAGCAAAATTGAAACCAGGCTGGACACTTATTCCTGAATAGGGAATAAGTTTTAAAAATCAAATAAGGAATAATATATGAAAAATGAAGAACACAATTTTAGTAGAAATGACCAAAGTAATTTAACAATGATTCCAGGTGCTTTTGCACGTGCATTACGTACAAATGTTATTTGGCAATTTATCAGATTTATGGTTATTAACATTAAAATGTTGGTAGTTGTAAGTAAAAGTCACTAAAACCCATTTGATGGCTTAATGCCATCAATCCTCTTATCCAAAAACCCACAAAAACTATTTATTAGGCAAATTTCATGATTAGAGAACTTATCGTCTATCCTGACGCACGTATTAAAAATATATCAGCAAATGTTAGATCTTTTGGTGAGTCATTGACTTCTATAATAGAAGATATGAAAGAGACAATGATTGATCTAAATATCAATGCTCTTAGTGCGATGCAGATAGGTATTCAAGAGAGTGTAATTCTTATTCGAGAAAAGGATGAATTTAAAGCATTTATAAATTTACGTATTATAGGCACTGAGGGCAGTATTTCTCAAAGTGAAAGTAGTCTCTATTATGGTGACTTAAGTGTTGATATTAGTCGTGCGGATCTGATAAAAGTAATTTATGATGATGAAAATGGCGCACAACAGCATTTAAATTGTTCAGGTGATTTTTCTAGAGTATTACAAGTACAGTCTGATTATACATTTGGGTCAACCTTTATGGATAGAGTGGGGCCAAAAGGTCGTCAAAATATAGAAAATCAATTAGAATATGGTTTCATTGATGGTGATGGAGGAAGTTGTCCAACAGTTTTTGTAAGAGATTATATTTCACGCGCCATTAATTATGTATTGAGTGCGATATTGATTACATTACCAATCAGTTTTTTCTTTTCAGATGAAGAAACATTAAGAACCTTATACAAAATAGATCTCTATTCTTTGGGTTTGGTAGGACTTCTTATTGCGAGTTATTTTTTCTATGCCCAATATGAGATTAGGAAGTTTTCAACCTGTTCCAGTTGTCAAACGGGTAATATCTTCGCAAATAGTATCGTTTATATCACTGAACTACTGTTTGTCGGTGTTTTAACATACTTTTTTATGAGTTAAAGATAGGATAAAAGCATGATTAAAGATATTATTCCAGAACTTTTAAATTCAGTAGATGTGTTTGAAAGTGGTAAAAATAAGATTATCACAAAGTGGGTTACATACCAAAGTATTAAGCCAATATTTGACAAACACAATATTGATGCGCAAGAATTTAAAAATGAATATGCAGCCTTTGTTTTTGAATATTTTATAGCTGTCATTCATGGGGAAGTTGATATTGGCGACTGTCCCGTTATGCGTAAGTTTCTAGGGTTTATTAAACATACAGATATTAGTGTAGATGAACTTTTCATGATCTGTTCTCACTTTAGAAAAGCAATGTTGGATTATTCGTATGATACACATATAAATTCAAAAGCACTTTTTAGTGAAATTTATTATATTTTTGATGAAAACTTCGCAGGTTTACTACGTATGTATAGCGATACAATCTATCAAAAAGAACGAGAATTAGCCGAAAATACACAACTATTAAATGAGTATAAAAATGCCATCGATCAAAGTGCTTTGGTATTTAAAATTAATAAAGATGGAACCATTAACTATGTTAATGAAAATCTTGAACAACTGTCTGGATATACAGATAATGAACTAATAGGAGAACTTTTTAGCAAGATATTTGATCAAAGTGAAGATGATACCACTTATGAACAAGTCTTTAGTATAATCTCTCAACAACGTATATTTAAAGGTGTTATACAAAGTCGTAAAAAGAACAGTGATATCTTCTATATGGACAGCGCTATTATCCCTATTTTAAATACTGAAGGTGATATTGAACGTTATATTGCGATTAGTTATGATGTAAGTAACTTGGTTAATGCGAGAACAGAAGCCATTAGTGCCAGTGCGGCTAAAGATTATTTTCTTTCAAATATGTCTCATGAAATTAGAACACCTTTAAATGCTATTTTAGGATTTGTAACTCTGCTTCAAGATGAAGAGATGGATGAGCGACATAAAAAATACTTAGATATTATTTTTAATAGTGGTGAAAACCTTTTAAGTATTATTAATGATATTTTGGACTTCTCAAAACTCAGAAGTGGTGAATATAATATTGAGTATAAAGATTTTAATCTTCATGAAGAGATCTCACACACTGCAGAGTTGTTTGTTGCCAGTGCCAGTGAAAAATCAATTACCCTGAGTACGTATCTTGATCCAAAAATCCCCAGTGTTATAAATTCTGCACCTCTTCGAATCAAACAAATTCTCTCAAACTTTATATCAAATGCACTTAAGTTTACCCCAGCAGATGGTTCAGTAGAAGTCACGGTTAGCTTTATTAATGACAGTCTAAATATTAATGTCAAAGATACTGGTGTTGGCATTGATGAAGAGAATTTAGACAGTGTTTTTAACGCTTTTACCCAAGTCGATAATCAACTACAAAAACTCAGTGATGGAACAGGATTGGGTTTATCGATATGTAAAAAACTTGCTGAACATATGAATGCAAAAGTAAGTGTACGTTCAATTATAGGAGAGGGGAGTACTTTTACATTAAGTATTCCTGTTGGTCAGTATGAATTAGCGAGCGCAGTACATCAATTTGATTCACGTCCTTTTGTAAATTTACGCTTGGCCCTATATAATCGAAATGAACTTGATGTAAAAATGCAATTCTTTGAACGTTATTTAAGTGATTTAGAGATGAATTACACCTATATTAACTCTCTAGAGAACTTGGAGTGTGACGTACTTATTTTTGTGGATAGTGACTTAACTAAAAAAGAGAGTAATAAAGTAGTTAGACTTGATATTCCAGCAATTGCTATTATGGATTATTTTGATGATACTTATGATGATGTAGAAAATGTGACGCCTATATTCTCACCATTTTATTGTTCTAAAATTTATCAATCATTTTTAGATGCACTACAGCTTTCTGTAAAAAACGATGAAAAAATTGTCCGAGAAAAAACTATGAAGCAGTTTGACGCCAAAATTTTAGTAGCCGAAGATAATGAGGCAAATCAAGAGTTAATTAAAATTGTTTTAGCGCGCTACGGAATTGATTTTGAGATGTGTGAAAATGGACAAGAAGCGGTTGATATGTATAAACGCCATAGTTTCGATATGTTACTTATGGATGAGCAAATGCCAGTTAAAACAGGCTCTGAAGCAAGTTTTGAAATTATAACTTATGAGGAAGATAATGCTCTTGCTCATACACCTATTGTCACTTTAACTGCCAATGTATTTAAGAATACAGATCATGAAGAGTTGTGTGAATGTTATGATGATTTTTTAGGAAAACCACTCTCTTTAAAAGAGTTCGAGAAAGTCATTGGGAAATATCTTAAAGAGACATCCCCTGAAAATGATATCAGTTCAACTGAAGCACACTGCGAAGCAAGGTTTATCGGAATTAATGAACGGGCACTTAAAAAAGATTTACTGCTAGAGCATGATCAACTTTTAATGCTTCTTGAAGTTTTTATCAAAAAGATGGATACAACTTTTCCTTTATTACGTCGTTCGATTGAAGTGATGAATTTTGAAGACATCAGTGCGCTGAGTCATTCTATTAAAGGTTCTAGTTCAAATTTTAGATTAGAAAACATTCAAAACGTATCTAAAGAGATTGAAGTTGCAGCACGTAATGAAGACGAAAATTATGACTATATGAAGAAGTTTACTCTTTTAGAAGAGGAATATAATAAAATTAATATCCTCTATCCATAATATTTTATATAGAATAAGTTTTACTCTTCTATATAATAACCCATACCGGAAGCGTTTTTAATGATCTCTTCTGGAAGTTTATTACGAAGTCTCCAAACAAGTGTACGAACACTGTTCTCTGTTGCTCCATCTTCTTCCCAAACATAGTTAATCGCTTGTTCAAAACTAACAACCATTCCTAGCTGTGCAACTAGTAGACGAATAAATGCATTCTCTTTTTTAGTCAAATTGATTTTTTTATCTTTGAAAAAAGTTTCACAAATACTGATGTCAAGATGAAAGCCATGGGCAAAAGGAACAATAGGTTTGTCTGAAACTTTTTTATTATATAAAAGTTTTTCAAGATTTAACTTATCGACTTTGAGTTCACTTAAATTTTCATTTCTTTGGCTCTCTTGCTCAAACTTATACAGTGCCATTTGAATAGTGGTATGTAAACTCTTTGGGTCAAAAGGTTTAACAATATATCCATAAGGTTCAGTTTTTTTAGCATCATTAATAATATCATTATCCGTATGCGCAGTTAAAAAGATAAAAGGTATCTGATGTTTTTCTCTGATGTAGCGTGCCAGCTCTATTCCATCATTTGATTTCTGTAAAGAGATGTCAACAATAATAGTTTCCGGCTCATAAATTTTGATTTTATTTCGTGCTTGAATAGCATTGTCTGCGATAGATACAACATCATATCCGTGTTTTTCTAAAGACATTTTAAGATTTAAGGCAGTGACTTCATCATCTTCTACAATAAGTACTTTAGTTTGGTCCATATTTGAAATCCTAATAAATAGTGTGATATTTTCTTTCAAATATTATATAACAAATGCTCATGAATGAATGCTTAAATATAAGGAAAAGTTAAAAAACTTTGATAAAGATGTGAAATTGATACTTTTATCACCAAAAAATATATTATGTATTTACTTTTAGAAGAGATAATTTATCCCTTCTTCAACACTATTTAGCAATAATCGCGTAACTATATAAAGAGAGAAAATATGCTTGATTTTGAAAAATACACGAAATACTCGAAACCTGGACCACGTTATACTTCGTATCCAACTGCTTTAGAATTTAAAGATGCTTATGCCTATGAGAATTATATTAAAAATTTGGAGACTCAAGATAGCGCACGTCCTCTCTCTTTATACTTTCATCTCCCTTTTTGTAGAAATGCTTGTTATTTCTGTGGGTGTAATGTTGTCTTTACCTCTAAAGAGGACAAAATGTTACGTTACATTGAGTATTTAAAAAAAGAGATGGATATACTCACTCAGCATGTTGATGTAAAACGAGAAGTGATTCAACTACATTTTGGTGGAGGAACACCTACTTTTTTTACGGCGCCTCAACTTAAAGAGATTATTGATTTAATTAAAAGCCATTTTAAAAATTTTGCCACTTCTGCAGAGATTAGTTGTGAAATAGATCCTCGTCATATTGATGAAGATCAGATGAAAGTGATGAGTGATGCGGGATTTAATCGTGTCAGTTTTGGTATTCAAGATTTTAATGAAAAAGTCCAAATAGCAGTGCACCGTGTACAACCGTATCAGATCACAAAAGATGCGATGGACCTGGCGCGCAAGTACAATATGGTCTCTGTCAATGTAGATCTTATTTATGGTTTACCATATCAAACACTAGAAACATTTAAAGAGACACTTACCTTGGCGCTTACTTTGAATCCAGACCGTTTTGCAGTGTTTAACTATGCACACGTTCCTTGGCTTAAAAAGACGATGCGTAAAATCGATGAGACAACACTTCCCGTACCTAGTGAAAAACTCGCAATTATGCAGTATGTTATTGACTTCTTAACGTCTAATGGATATAAAATGGTAGGAATGGATCACTTTGCTAAACCTGAGGATGAGCTGTTTAAAGCCATTGAAACAGGTGAATTACATAGAAATTTCCAAGGTTATACAACTAAAGGTGGCGCAGACCTTATTGGTGTTGGTTTAACTTCTATTGGTGAAGGTGTGCAGTATTATGCACAAAACTTCAAAGATATGGGTGAGTATGAAACTGCTATTGAAGCTGGAAAACTTCCTTTTGAGCGTGGAGTTGAGTTAAGTGAAGATGATATGATTCGTCAATATGTCATCATGGAGTTAATGAGTAACTTCTCTTTAGATATCAAACGTTTTGAAAAAGAGTTTAATATTAACTTTAAAGAGTACTTTGCAGATGCCATTGTTGCGTTGGCTATTTTTGAGCAAGAAGATTTACTTACTATTACCGATGATCATATTCGTTGCTCAGAGACAGGAACACTGCTTATTAGAAATATATCTATGCCTTTTGATGCGTATATGAACAAACACGCCAGTTCAAGTAAAACTTTTTCAAAGACACTGTAGAGATGGCAACACAAAGCGGAGAGATATTTAATTTTGCAGAGTTTACGGATCCTTGTATCAAATGTGGAAAATGTATACCTGTTTGTACTATTCATAATGTCAATGCAGATGAAGTAACCAGTCCCCGTGGATTTTTAGACCTTCTAGGTGCTTATCAAAATGGGAATCTGGAGTTAGATAAAAATGCTAAAGATATCTTTGAGAGTTGTTTTTTATGTACTGCTTGTGTTGAGGTCTGTCCAAAGTCATTGCCAACTGATATGGTGATTGAACAAGTCCGCACTGATATCGCTGATAAATTTGGAATTGCATTTTTTAAACGTGCCTTTTTCTACCTTTTACGTCACCGGCTTACCATGGATGTCCTTTTTAAACTTGGATATGTATTTCAAACGTGTGGATTTAAAATTAAAGAGAAAAATCAAAACGTAGCAGGAATGCAACCGCGTTTTAATCTGCCTTTGATTAAAAAAGATAGACTGCTTCCAAGCTTGGGTAAAACATCATTTATGAATGCAAATCCTGAAGAGATTAGTAATGGTGGAAAGCGTAGAGTGGCCATCTTTATTGGCTGTTTGGCAAACTACAACTACACTGAAATTGGTAAAAGCCTTCTTTATACTTTAGAGACCTTAGAAATAGATGCTTTCATTCCTAAAAAACAGCTCTGTTGCAGCGCGCCAGCGTATTTTACAGGTGACTTTGATACCGTTGATCATAATGCGAAAAAAAATATAGAGTATTTTGAAAGTTTTCTAGATGATGTGGAAGCGATTATAATCCCTGAAGCAACCTGTTCAGCGATGATTAAAATTGATTATGAGCACCATTTTCACGATCAGCCTGAGTGGTTTGAGCGCGCTAGAGCTTTGAAGTCTAAAATATTTATGGCGACAGAGTGGTTAAATAATCATACCCATCTAAATACTTTACTAGAGACTAAAGAGACACAAGATTTAAGTGTCACCTATCATGATCCCTGTCACGCTAAAAAAATGCAAGGTATTCATAGAGAGCCACGTAATCTTATTTCGAAAAACTACGAGATCAAAGAGATGAGTGATTCAAATACATGTTGTGGTTTTGGTGGAGTAACAATGCAGACAGAGAAGTATCATTTTGCGCACGCTGCTGGAAAACCAAAAGCAGCCATGATTGAGCAAACTGGAGCAGAAGTAGTCTCTTCTGAGTGTAGTGCTTGTCGTATGCAGATCAGTAACTCTATGCATGACGCAGATGTAAATGTTGAGTTTAAAAATCCAATCGAATTGATTGCTGATGCATTAAGAGAAAAGACAAAGGTCTAGATCATGGAATTTTGGAATAACATCTATACAAACTTTGACCCAGTAGCGTTTAAAGTACTTGGTTTTTCTGTGCATTGGTATGGAATGATGTATGTATTGGCTCTGCTTAGTGCGCTCTATGTTGGAAAGCAGAGTCTAGAAAAGTATGGTGGAAGTATTACTTCTGATCAAATAGGTGATTATTTTATCTATATAGAGATCGGTATTATTTTAGGCGCACGTCTTTTTTATGTCTTTTTTTATACAGAAGATCCTCTTTACTATTTGGGACATCCATGGCAGATATTTAATCCATTTGATCAAAATGGTGACTTTGTTGGTATCCGTGGTATGAGTTATCATGGGGCGGTTATTGGTTGGTTCTTAGGTTCCATGTACTACAACAAAAAACACCCAACGGTGCCTTTTGGAAAGTTGATGGATATAGTGGCTATTGCTGTTCCTGCGGGATTTGTTTTTGGACGTATCGGTAATTTTTTAAACAAAGAACTTCTTGGTAAAGCAACTGAGGTTCCTTGGGGTATTTATGTAGATGGTGTACTTCGTCACCCTTCACAACTCTATGAAGCATTTTTAGAGGGTATTTTAGTTTTTATCGTTATCTACATCTATAGGAACTTCAAACGTTTTGATGGAGAACTTATTTTGCTGTATGGATTTATGTATGGATCGATGCGTTTTGTAGCAGAATTTTGGAGACAACCAGATGTCCAAATTGGTTATTTATGCTGTGACTGGTTTACTCAAGGTCAGTTATTAAGCCTTCCAATGATTATCGCTGCGATTGGTATTAGATGGTGGTTGATTAAGACTAAGAAAGTGCTTTAATACCTTCTTCATACTGTTTATTCATGTTTTTTTCATCTTTTACTGTTAGTATAGTTATATATAAACAGCAAAAGGTACTTATATATGAAAAATGTATTTCTAGTTTTCTTGGCAACATTGGTTACTATTTTTAGTGGCTGTAGCACAAGTGAAGTGTCTCCAGAATCTAAAGCTCCTACCGAGGTTAGTGCCTATTTTACTGCGCCTCTTTTAACGACAGTTGATGTTCAAAAACGTTTGATTGAAGCTGGTTTTGAAATAGTGGCTATTGATAAGGTCTCAAAAACAAAGTTAGACAGTATCGTCTTTACAAACACTTATCTTAAATCTTTAGCAGATAAACCAAGTCGAGGTTTTTTAGCAGGGGCATTACGTGTCTTAGTGGATACAAATAAGAATGAACTTCGTGTCTCAAATCCACGTTATTTTGTCAAAGCATTTTTACAAGATGATTATAAACTCAATGATGAACAAGTATTATTAGATGATTTACATAAGGCATTTGGAATATTAACACCCTCAGAAGATATATGGGAATTTGATGAGTTAGCAGATTATCATTTTATGATTGGACGTCCCTATTATCAAGACCAATTTGTTGCAGCTGAGGGAAACAATACTGCGTTGATTGCAGAGCTGAAAAAATCAGCAAAGAAAAAGTTGATTTTTGAGCTTAAAATTAGTGATAATAGAACGCTATACGGTGTGAAACTAAATAAACGAACCATGAAGTTTGTAGATAAAATAGGATCACACAATGCAGGTATCTTACCTTGGATGATACTTATTGAAGATAATAAAGCGGTAGCATTACCGGCGGACTACTTGATTGCAATTAGTTATCCACTTTTAGACTTAGCTGGCTTTATGGGGATCATGACGGTGCCAGGAGCGGTGAAAAAAGATGTGCGAAAGTACTTTAAATAAAAGTACTTTTACTGTTTTTGTTTAAGCAGTCTATGTGTCATGTTTTTCATAACATTAAAACTAATTTGAGGGTTATTAAGAATTAACTCTTTAAAGTCATCTCCTGTAAGTTCTAGCGCGCTCACATTCTCTAGTGCACTTACTGTAGCTGTTCTAGGAGTATCTGCAATAATAGCGATCTCTCCAATATAGTCGTCTTGATAGACAGTGGCCACTTGAAATGATTTTCCTTCACGTTCAACATCAATTCTTGCACTACCACAGGTCATAATATAGAGATTGTGACCTGAATCTCCTTCTTTAAAAATAACATCATCTTTTTTAAATTCTTTGGTACTTATTTGTTTACTAAACTGATATAAGTCTTCAGTGTGTAGAGATCCAAAAAGAGGAACATTATGAATGTATGCCATTTTCTCTATCACGCTCATAAGCGTTGTTTCATTATGAAGTACACTCAAAATTTCGTTGATAATATGATTGTTATCAAAGCTTAAGTACTCAAGATGTATGTCATGAAGTAAGGCCTCTTTATTGGCATTGATGTAGAGTAAAATTGCTGAAATCATATAGATATCATTACCAGTCAAATGGTAGTTCAGTGATTTAATAAGTTCTGTTTGCTCATAGACATCCACTTCATCTTTTAGCTCATAATAGATACTTAATAGCTCTTCTTCAAACATAGGTGCGAGTTTAATCCATGAAACGATATTTTGGTCATCCACCCCATTTTTAACGAGATCAAAAAGTTTTTCTCTTAAAATATCCAAACTAACATGTTCTCCAATGGAGTATAGTTTAAGTTGATTAATTAGTACTTCTAGTTCTGAGTAGATATCTTCTGAAATAATATATTTAAGGTAGGTGGTTTCTTTGGTATTTTGAGGGATTAATATATGGCGTAAGTGGGTGAGTTTAGAAATGTCACTGAGTTTATTGATGATATTATCATGTAAAGTCACATTAGAGTTAATTAACTCATTATAGATTTTACTGTGTTCATCCTCTGAAATATCAAACTGCTTACGAATAACATTAATCTCATCAGAGTTGATTTTATCTTGAGTCTCGAGTAGCCTATTAAGATAGTTTTTATAACTTTTATACTGATAAAGCTTCTCGGTACTGAGGTTATTTTGAGTATTAAACAAAATAGAATTTTCACGTTCAAGCTCACGCATAACCTTTGTGTGTTCTGCTTTAGTGATACCCAACTGCTCACGAATTTTATCTGAGAGTGAATTGTCTTCTTTATTTAAAATTCCATCAGTAATTAATTCAAGCATGGTCTCTTTATACATTGAAATTTTATCTACATGATCTTTCTCTTTATTGGCATAGGTATAGTAAATCTCTTTGAGATTAATCGCTGGTGAAAAAGCAACTTTCATTTTTTTCAAAATATTGTGTGCAAAACGTTCTTGTAAGAAATAGCGTTCTTCTCTGTTAACCTCTTTCCAAAACCAAATAGCCGAGATGGTGATGACTAAAAAGTGAAAAAATGCATATACTTTTGGATATTCATCATATGAAGGTGCCCCTGCAAATAGATAGAAAAAGTTAAATGCAACAAAGGCAGCTACTGTCTTTGTGATGTGTGCGATACTACTTTTGTCTTTGTGCTCTAAAATACGAAGTTTAGGAAGTAGCAATTCTAATATATGAAAGGTAAGGTAGCTACCGAATGAGAAAAATATGAGTGTTAAAGGTGCTGCAATGAGTTTTGGAACTTCTGGTAAAAAATAAAACCCACTATCAAAAACACTTGGGGCAAGGGTTAAACTTTGTATGGTCCATGTCCCATCAAAATAAAATTCCCAAGAACCACCAAGTGCAAGGTAGTACGCATAAAAACCAAGAACCAAACCAGGAAAGGCATAAAATGCAACGCGCTTAGGTTCTAGTGAAGACTCTTTCCAGTAAGAGACTTCAAGATCAATATCTGGACAACTTTTTTTACACGCACTACAACTACCACAAGCAGAAGTGAGATGTGAGAAATGTTTGTTGGATGCCGAATATATTTTTTCAACCATACCGACAGGACAGATGAAGTTACACCAGGTTTTTCCTGTAAAAAAAAGATTGGTTAGAAATGCCATGATTGAAACTGCGAGAAAAAAGATGGCTAAAGAGAGACCATCATGATTTAAAAACATGAGTCTGGCATCAAAAGCAACAAAAAGAAAAGCAAATTGAAAATAGTAGTAGTTGGTTTCAAACCAATGGTGTACTTTTCTTTTTTTGATAAATTGAATATTTTGTGAAAGTTTAGAAATCCAAGCCAATGGACAGAGGTTTCGCCAACGATTAAAACCAATGATGACAATTAAGATGGGTATAAGAGGTATAACAATAGTCCAAACTAGCGCAGTACCACTTTGATAAAGTGCAAGAATAGGTATAAGTCCAAGTAGTACAACAATACTGACTACTTGGGAAAATCGAAAAAAAGTGAAGTTATTTATAGTACACTTCCCACTTATATCGTGTTATAGGTGTATCGTTTAGGTTTCCCCACTCACGCATAGAAGCGTCATAAATTTTTGCATTTTTGAACTTCATTTTTTGTGAAACAATAAACCAATTCATAGATGCTTCAAGACCACCGGTACAGTACAAAATAATCTCTTTATCTTGTTTGAGCTCAAATCCAGTGTAAAAGATTTCATCCAGTGCCTTATCTGTTTTTAAAAGACCATCACGTTGAAATTTATCTTTCCAGTTTGAACTCATAGCCCCTGGAATATGTCCAATACGATTGACCCCTTGAGAACGGTAAGTTCCATAATAAAACTCAGAAGGACGGGCTTCAAGCATGGGTACTTTTTTGATATGATCAAAGACATAATTTAAGTCAACAACAATATTATTATTTGGATTGGGTTTGAAGTTTCCTGGACTTGGAAGGTAAGGACCTGAAGAGAGTGGAAGTTCATCATCATAAGACCACTCTTCATAAGCACCATCAAGAATTGAGACCTCTTTAAGACCTTGTTGAATAAGCGCCATAGCTACGTAACTAGATTTGAGTGCTTCTTTTGGTTTATTATGTCCATAGATAACAACATGTGAGTCATTATTGATACCGAGTCTTTGAATCTCTTTGAGCAGCTCTTTTGAAGAACGAATCTCTTTATGTTTGGCTACTTTTTTTCTCCAAGCTTTCATATCTGTTTGTACTGCATGTGGTAAATGAGATTTTAAATAATCTGTTTTTGTTCCAACATCGATGATGACAAGATTATCATTGTGGAGTTTTTCATTAAGATCTTCTGCGGTGATAAAGGCGTCAGCAGAGTAAAGTGAGGTGAGTAGTGTTATAAAAGTTAATAATTTTTTCATAAGAAATTCCTTGATATTTGTATCTCTTATAATAGTAACATATCTATAAAGATATGCTAAAAATGTTTATATGTATTTTCAATGTGATAAGTTGGGTAGATTTGTACTGTTATGGCGTTCTAGAAGATGTAATAGTGCCATAAAAAATGCAGTAATAGCTGGCCCTAAAATCATACCCCAAAAACCAAAAGTACTCAAACCTGCGATGATGGCAAAAAAGATAAGCAGTTCATTCATCTTTGACTCACTTTTTACGATGCGAAGATTGATCTCTTTGATAATGAGTGGTTTGATAAAAGTATCTGCAATAATTGAAATCACGATAATAGAATAAAGGGCAATAAAAATTGCTTCACTGGTATTTCCCAGTGAAAATTCAAAGAGCATAAAAGGAATCCACATAATAGCGCCACCAACAACAGGAAGAAGGGATGCAAAGCCATACATAATTCCAAAAAGCAGTCCATCAAAACCTAGAAAAGTGATAGCAATTCCAAATAGAGCACCTTCAAATACAGCGGTTGTGATGATAGAATAAAAAACCACACTCATAACAGAAGAGAGTTCAAAGCCTAAAAGTGTGATGTCTTGAGCAGGAAGTTGAATCACTTTTTTCAAAAATGAGATAATGTTTTTTCCATAATAAAGCGCGAAAAAATAGAAGATGATAATAAGAAATGCGGTGGTAACAAACTGCGCACTGTATCCACCAACGGTTCCTGCAGTTTTGATGATATTTGGAGCGAAATTATTCACATCAAGGTTTTTAATAAACTCTTCTACAAAAGGTTTGATTGGATCAAATATTGCAGGGGCATCGGCCAGCCACTCTATAAGTAGATGATACATATTTTCAACATGCATAAAGTTAACACTGTTGAGTTTGATAGTGATAGAAGTTAAAAAATAACTCAGAGGTGCTAAAAATACCAATGCCAAAAGTAAACTACTTAGCAGGGCACTATAAAACTTTGAATTAAATTTTTGTTCCAATGCATGGTGAATATTTATGGTTGACATTGCAAGCAAAGAGGAGATAACAATCGTCATCCAAAAAGGTTGATAGAGCTGATAAATCCAATAAGAAGATACAATTAAAAGTAAAACTAAAAAATGTTGTGGTTTCATTCGAATAAACTTTCTTGTGTATTTCCATAGTTGATAACATCATGGGTCTTTGGAGTCGCTACACGACCTCTAGGGGTTCTTTCAATAAAACCATTGGCAAGTAGATAAGGCTCGATTACATCTTCAATGGTTCCCTCATCCTCACTTAAAGCAGCAGCCATAGTACTCAGACCGATTGCGCGTCCTTTTGCAGAGACAAGTAATGTTAAGAGGCGGATATCCATCTCATCAAAACCATTATTATTTATTCCCAGTTCATTAAGGGCAAAGCTGGCGCGCTGGTGAAGGATGTTTTTTTCATTGGCAACATCACTAAAATCTCGAACGCGTTTTAAAAGACGCAGGGCAATA
Source organism: Sulfurimonadaceae bacterium (assembly GCA_016744905.1). Lineage (GTDB taxonomy): Bacteria > Campylobacterota > Campylobacteria > Campylobacterales > Sulfurimonadaceae > BB10. Next base: position 18,278 of record JADGDM010000046.1, read on the forward strand.
CGCGGGGTTCCTCGACTACGGCGCGCTATCTCACTAGAAGCAGTATCATCAATCTCTTTATCTAACTTAGTAGAAGCGAGTTGAATAATTTGTGTCAGTTCTGAATCTGAATAGAAATTCATACGAAAGTTCATCCCAAATCGATCACGAAGAGGATTAGACAACATTCCTGCACGCGTTGTTGCTCCGATGAGTGTAAAACGTGGAAGATCTATTTTGACACTTTGCGCGGCAGGGCCACTACCTATGATGATATCGAGTCTAAAGTCCTCCATTGCGGGATAAAGGATCTCTTCAACGGCACTTGAGAGTCTATGTATTTCATCAATAAATAAGATATCTCCCTCTTCAAGGTTGGTGAGCAATGCTGCCAGGTCACCACTTTTTTCTATCATAGGGGCGGCAGTTACTTTGATATTGGCATTCATCTCATCTGCAATGATGAGGGCTAATGTTGTTTTACCCAGTCCAGGAGGCCCATAAAAAAGTACATGATCTAAGTTTTCATCTCGTTTTTTACTGGCTTCTATAAAAACACTGAGATTCTTTTTAATCTGTTCTTGTCCAATGTAATCTTTCCACACACTGGGGCGAAGAGAGAATTCAACACTCTCTTCGGTTGAAAACTTTTCTATCTCAACGATACGTTCCATAAAACTTCTTTGTTTAGTAGGTATGAACGTCTTCAGGAAAACCACCTGATTGGACTTCATCTTTGTAGTTCTGAACCGCATCTTTTACAAGCGTAGCACCTTGGATATATTTTTTAACAAACTTTGGTGTAAAATCTTCAAATAGTCCTAACATGTCAGAAAATACTAAAACTTGACCATCTACTTCTTTGCCTGCACCAATACCGATAACTGGAATCGTGACACTTTTGGAAACTTTAGCAGCAACATCTGCTTTAACCCCTTCGATAACAAGACAAAAAGCACCGGCTTCTTCGACGGCTTGTGCATCTTGGATGAGTGAAGTTTCTTCTTCCGCAGTTTTTCCTTTGATTTTATAGCCACCCTCTGCACGAAATGCCTGAGGTAAAAGGCCTATGTGCCCACAAACGGCTAAACCATTATCAACAAGGTGCGCAATAAGCTCTGCTTTATCCGCGCCACCTTCTATTTTTATGGCGTCTGCTGGAGTTTCTTGATAAACTTTAATAGCATTACTCAGCGCGCTGTTTTTGTCTGTGTAGCTTCCAAAAGGCATGTCACAAATAACAAAGGTATTGGGTGCGCCATTACAAACGGCTTGAGTATGGTATATCATTTGCTCTACAGAAGCAGATAAAGTATCACTTTTACCTGCAAAACTCATATTTAGGCTGTCTCCAACAAGAATAATATCTGCGATATTATTGAAGAGTTTTGCAAAAAGTGCATCATAGGCAGTTATCATTGTCAAAGCTTGAATATTTTTTTGTTTCTTAATGCTTGATATAGTATGTTTTTTCATATTTATTTGGCCTTTATTTATTAGAAGATATTTTATCAAAAAAAGTGATATAATACCAACATCATAGGAGAATTAGTTCATGGGTGTCAGAAGAGATTTAGAAGATAGATTTGATTTTGAAATAGTAGATGAGTTTTTGGATCATTATGCCATGATGGTAGAAGTGATGGAACCACTCATTATTGATCTCGAACATGTGAACCAATATCCACGTAGTGTGGAAGAGCTTTTTAGAATCTTCCACAACATAAAATCTGCAACAAACTTTTTACAAATCGAGCCTATTATTCGTCTTTCAACCTTTGTTGAAGATGTTTTAGAACAGATGCGTATGTCTAGTGGACCTTCAAACGAAGATACCATTAATTGGTTACTCCAAATATCAGATGTTTTCCAATCTTGGCAAGAAGATCTTAAACTTGACAGTGACCTAACTAAAATAGAATATAATTTACTTAAACTTCCCGACCTGGAGCAAAATTGAAAAAACTGGTAGCCTACATTACCTCAACGTATCCCGAAAAATCTTTCTCAATAGACTTAGCATTGGCCTTAGGCGAAAACGGTGTGGATAGCATCGAACTGGGTGTCCCTTTTTCTGATCCTGTAGCAGATGGCCCTGTTATTGAAAAGGCCAATCACTTGGCCCTTGATTCGGGTTTTAAGTTTACCGATTTGCTTGATATTTCTGAAGCAGTAGCCAAAAAAGTGGATACTTTATGGATGGGTTACTTTAACTCTTTTTATCAACAAAATCTTGACTTACTTATCCCTAAAGCCAGCGCTCTGGGTGTAAGTGGCTTGATTATTCCTGACCTTCCACATGAAGAGACACATAAGTACAGTGAATTATTCAGTTCAAACAATGTCGCAAATATCAGTTTTGTAGCACCAACGGATTCAAATAAACGTATTAAAGAAGTCATCACAGATTCTACTAAGTTTATCTATCTTGTAGCTTACGCAGGGATTACAGGAAGTGGACAGAGTGAAGATCTTCAAAAAATTATTACTGATATCAGAGAGTATACAACAACACCAACCTATGTCGGGTTTGGAGTCAATGCCAAAACTGCAAAAGATAAGGTAAAAAACGTCGATGGCGTTATTGTAGGCTCGGCTTACATCGATATATTACTTAAAGATTCACTTTCATATACGCAAAAAATAGAACAGTGTAGCGCGCTGAGTCTAGAAATAAAAAGCAAAATTAACGAATAACACTTTCTGTGCTATAATTCCAAATCTAAAACCACCTACGGGGACGACTTGGCTTCGACTGGAGTAGTGCGGGATTAGGTTGCATGTCGGACTGAGCACTTCCGTTACGCGGCTCACCTTGCTTAAACGCAAACAATACAAATTACCGCCCAGCTTACGCAGTAGCATAAGTTTTAACCCCTGCTGTCTTTATTGGCAGTAGGCGGGCTGCTTCACCTATGGACTCTAGATAAGTAGGATCTGAAGTATAACCCTTATGTAGATATATTTTATGTCCGTCTCGTGCATAAAACGAATCCAGAGAATCGTTTGGCGTAGCTTTGCAAGTTGTGTGAAGTCAAATTAAACCTTAACAACTTTTCTAAACATGTAGACGCCTTTTTCTATCTATTTTAGGACTGGGGTTCGATCCCCCACGTCTCCACCAAAAATACTACTTAACCCCCCCCCTAAACTACGAGCTTTAAGCATAATTCATTAGTTTGTCCTTATTCTACCTGTATCTATATACTAAAGGCTAGTAAATGACTCATATTGATAAGATTAAAAAAGTAATTAATACTCTTAATATTGAAGAAGAAATTCATTTTTCAGATATTTTAGTAGATAGGGTTTCTGTGGATACTGTTCGTAAAGTATTACATAGATTACATGAGTATGGCTTTATTACTATTACAGGTAGAAGGGTATTTAAAAAAGAAAAACCTTTTCATGAACTCTTATTTGTTTATGGATCATTAAAAAAAGGTTTTGATAATCATAACTTGATGTCACAATTTTCTAAAAGATTGGGAAAAGCAAAAACTGTTAAAAAATTTGGAATGTTTGAAGATAGTTTTGGTAACTACCTCTATCTAATAGATATACCTCTGAATAAGATAGAAGGGGAGTTATATGAAATTCATAGACAAGAGTTGATGGACAGAATTGATGAATTTGAAGGCGCTCCTGAATATTATCAAAGAGAGAAAGTTTTAGTTAAATCTCATCGTGGAGTACAACGCGCTTTTGTTTATATTCAGTCTCAATCAGAGCAACCTAGAAATCAAGAATCCTTAAAAGTTTGGGATGAAGATATCACTTATAAAGTCAAGCAACTTGATAGTTATTTAAATAGTATGATTAGTGCTTGATATGAAGTTTATACAACGTTACTTTGGAAATAAGAAGTGTCCCTATGATGCTTTTAAGCTAAATGATAAGGATCTGTATCAATAATGGGAGATACTTGGTTTTTCAGGACTGACTAACTCAACTATATTAACAAATCATATATTCACTATAAGTTGTCATTTTATTGTATTTTCCATCTAATTTTAAAGTATATTAATAATTTTATTAAATTGAAGAAATCATGAAGTTTACAAGGAGTAAACTTTCTTTAAGTAGCTAATAATACCTTACTCAAAGATATAAGGAATTTAGCTAAAAATATTTTGTACATTATGGAAAAGTAAATGGAAATTTCGACGATTAAAAAAATGGAAAAAGAAGCTCTAAAAGAGAGTGGGATCGATTTTGTGAGACTGGGTATGGCACTCTTTTTTATGGTGGCTGTTTTGAGTTACAGTGTTTTAAGCACTGGTGGGATTACCAATAATATGTTTTTGGCAATTGCAGCACTTTTTGGTGCTTACATGGCAATGAATATCGGTGCAAATGATGTTGCTAATAATGTAGGACCTGCCGTAGGTTCAAAAGCGCTTACTATGGGTGGAGCAATTGTTATTGCTGCAATTTTTGAAGCAAGTGGTGCTTTAATAGCCGGTGGTGATGTTGTTAAAACAATCAAAAAAGGTATTATTGATATTTCTGCTTTTGGTGGAAATAC
>JADGDM010000108.1 GCA_016744905.1 Sulfurimonadaceae bacterium
AGTTGATGAGATGTTAAAACTACCACTTTTATCTCCACCTGTTCCAACTACATCAATAAGTTTGTTTTGTAAACTACTGTCAACATGTAGTTTTACTGCATGGGCGCGCATAACACTTGCTGCCGCAGCGATAGATTCAACTGAGGTAGTCTCATCAAGCTTCATCGAGAGAAGAAAATCTCTCATCTGCGCTTCATTTAACTCTTCATTAAATAGTTTTTCAAATGCTGTTTTAGATTCCACATAATTCATGAAAGTTCCTTGATAAAGGTATCTTGTAAAGACTTTGACGTTGATTTGGTAGTAGGAAGCTGAAGGACTTCATATTTTTTTTCACCCTTTAAGTAAGTCAGTGTTATAACATCACCAACTTCTACATTTTTACTTGGCTTAACCACCTTGTCATTTATAGCTACTACTCCATTACTAAGCATATCTTGCGCAACAGAACGACGTTTAGTAATATTTACGGCATTTAAAAATTTATCAATTCTCATGTGTTTATTATCTTTGTATTTTAATTAATTATAGTTATTTTAGTTGAGAAAAGATAAAAAGAAGGTTAGAGACGCAAAAAATGTTCCAATTTGTCTTTTGCGTTCTAATTTTGCTCTATTATTTTAAAGCGAGAAGAAGGTCGTGAAGTGTTCTATGGTAGTTTTGCTCTAGCGTCGAGATAAGACCAAAGTCTTTAGCGATAACGGCATTACGAAGTTCATCTGCGCATAAGGCAAGTTCATTTGATCCAATTTGTGCGGAAATACCTTTGATGTCAAGTAACATTCGAGCAACACTGTCAAAATCATCTTTGGCAATATGCCCTTGAATTTCAACATCAGACTCACCATAAGCCTCAATAAAGTCGTTAATAAGCTCTTGATACAGACCTTCGTCTCCACCACAAACATCTAATCCAGCCACACGATTTAAAACGCTACCGGATGAGGCAACAACAGGTGCTTCAACGACATCCTCTTCTTGTTCAATTTCTTCTTCCTCATCAGGAAGATACATAGATAAAATTTCAAAAAGATGATCCATCTTCAAAGGTTTTTCAAGGTGCTGTTCCATTCCAGCTTCGCTCATATTACGAATATCATCCGCCGCAGTATCTCCACTGAGTGCAATAACAGCGATATGATCATAAGCACTATTGGCACGAATGGCACGCGTGGCTTCAAAACCGTCAACACGTGGCATGTGTGCATCCATCAAAATAACACTAAAATCACTATTTTCAGCCAAAATATCTAGCGTAAATTGTCCATCATCAGCCATAACAATATTCATTTGAGACTCAGCAAGAAGACCCTTAATAACTTTTTGATTAATGATATTGTCTTCTGCTACTAAAACATTCATGCCAGCAAATTTAACAAAGTCACCTTTATGAATTTTATCATGATTGGTATCACGTGGACGTTTTATTCTTGAAACACTTTGTGCAGGAGGAGTTGGCTCAGGAGCGTATACTTCTTCCACTTCAACAACTGGTTCTTCTTCAACTGACTGAGCAAAGGCTTCAGCATCTGAAACTTCTTGGGTTTCTGGTACTGTTTGTGTAACCACCTCAGCCAGTTCTTCTTCCACTGCTTCAGACGCATAAGGGTCATCAATCACCTCGCCTACCTCAAACTCATCATGAGTATCAGCAGGTTCGGTCTCATTTGCATCTAGAATATCAACTAACTCTCGTTTTTTAGGTTTTTTAGTCAAACGAAAGACCAATATAAGAAGAAAAAGTGAAACAGTAGCGATAAGTAAGTTCGTTGTAGAGACTTCAGGCATGGCTGCATGCGCATTTGTGAGTAGTAAAAATGTTAAGAGTGATATTTTGTTAAATGACATAGTGATTTCCTTTGAGGTTAGAATAACAAAAAAATGTTACAACTAACTTTAAAAGGACTCTTTAAGAAGCAAATCCACTGGCAAAAGTATCTTTTTTAACCACGATGGCCTTCTGTTTCTCTTTACGCAGTGTATCTTTTTCAACAAATATCTTTTTACGTGTAACCGGATCTAGTTCAGTATAGTACATCACAGAAGAGTATGTGCCCGGTGTTGGTGTAAAAACCTGTGCTTGCTCAGGATTCATTTTCAACTCATCCGTAGTAAAACGTTTTAACTCTGTCATATCTTTCTCTTCACATCCAGGATGCGCTGCTATAAGGTAGTAAGTCAAAAACTGTTTTTTGCCCATTTCACGATTAAGTTTGTCATAAAGCTTTTTAAAGTCTACTAAAGTCTGCTTTCCAGGTTTACCCATCAAGTCTAAAACATGTTGTTGGGTATGTTCAGGAGCAACTTTCATCTGTCCAGAAATATGATGTTCTACCATATCTTTTAAGTAGCCATATCCATCACGTTTATCTTCAGTGATCAAGTCATAACGTACTCCTGAAGAGACAAATGCTTTACGGATACCAGGAAGTTCGCGCACACTTTTCATCATATCTCTAACGCGTGAGTGGTTTGGTTTCATAGATGAGCACAGATGACGTGAATCTACACAACGTTGATGATCACAAGTTCCCAATTTTAGTTTTTTATTACACTCATAACCATACATATTTGCCGTTGGCCCACCAAGATCTGAGATAATTCCTTTAAAGTCTTTGTAGGTACGAAACTCTTTGGCTTCATTAATAATAGACTCTTCAGAGCGCGTTCTAATGGTACGTCCTTGATGTACACCAATGGCGCAGAAGTTACACTCACCCCAGCAACCTTGATGGGTCATGATAGAGAACTTAATAGTCTCTAAACATTTTACTTTCCCCTCAGGTCTATGAAAAGGATGAAGCTCTCTCGTAAATGGTAGCGCGCTCATCTCATCCATCTCAACTTCATTCAGATAATCACATGGTGGATTTTGAATCAGATAACGGCTGTCTACTGGTTCACATAAACCTTTTGCGGCGATAGGGTCATTGTTATCATAAAAGAGATCAAACATATCAATATATTTCTCTTTATCCGCCAAGCACTCTGCGTGAGAAGGCAGTTGATGAAATTCAGATTTAGGCTCTTTTGAGATATAACAGATCCCTCTAATATCTTTGTAGTCTCTGCCCTCATCCAGTGCATGTACCAACTCATCTAACGCAACCTCACCCATTCCATAAAGTAGGATATCTGCCTTAGCATCAAAAATAATTGGTTTTTTAAGTTTGTTTGACCAGTAGTCATAATGGGTTATTCTACGTAAACTGGCTTCGATTCCCCCTAAAACGATGGGCGCCGTATCTTTAAAAAAACGGCGAATAAGATTGGTATAAACCAATACAGCGCGATCAGGTCTTTTATCATTTTTTCCACCCGGAGTATAATCATCAGAGTTTCTAAATTTTTTAGTAGCCGTGTAGTTAGAGACCATAGAGTCAATACTTCCACCACTCACACCCCAAAAGAGACGTGGTTCACCCAAGCGCGCTACATCTTTATCACTTTTAATATCTGGCTGACCAATAATGCCGACTTTGTAGCCCATCTTCTCTAACATACGTCCAACCATAGAGGTTCCAATAAAAGGAGAGTCAATATACGCATCACCTGTGACTAAAATAACATCACACTGTGTCCAACCCTTCGCATCCATCTCTGCACGTGTAGTAGGTAAAAAGTCTTTTTCACTAAATGAGACAGTGTTTTCAGGTTTAAATGTTGTTGGTGATTTTGATCGTCTACTTGCCATAGTGTCTCTTTATTTATAGTTTTAATAACTGCATTTTAGCGTATTTTAAAACTGTTGTTATTTTGACGATATTATTTCATCAGTATTTAAGAAAGTAGGAACAGTTATGTCACAAGTTCAGCATATAAAAAATGATTTTGAGTTTATATCCAATTCTGAGAGAGATGGTTATTGGGAACTTGACTTTATAGAAAAAAGCTTCAAACTCAGTAATGCATGGAAACTACGTTTAGGCTTCAAAGAAAATGAAGAAATTAGCTATCTGGACTTTATGCATCGTTTACCCCAAGAAAACTTTTTTGAACATCACACTGCCATGACAGAAGTCTTAGAAGGGTGTCGTAACGCGGAAAGTCACTGTGAGTCTATTCATTTTCATATCAAATTTCCCATCCTTACACTAGAGGGAGAAGAGATACTTGTAGAAGATGAGGGCGATGTCTTCTTTGATGAAAATGCCGATCCGATCCGAATCACAGGTTTTCATAAAGAAGTTATAAAGTAAAGGGAAAGGAAGGTGAGCATATAATAAATAATAAACTTATTTAAAAGGAAGTTCATGAAAATCACAGCAAAAGAACTCAAAGAATATACGCAGAACTTAAATATTTTGTATGCTGAAGATGAAGAAATACTCAGAGAAGGCATGATTCCTACACTGAGTAAACTTTTTAAGAACTGTTTTGTTGCAACCAATGGACAAGAAGCGTTTTATCTCTATAAACATGAAAAGATAGACCTTATACTTACAGA
>JADGDM010000109.1 GCA_016744905.1 Sulfurimonadaceae bacterium
TATATGGGGAGAGAAGTCCTTCAAAACTTTTGTTACGTTCATACAAGGTCAATTTAATTCTTTGAATTTCTTGTTTTTGTGTTAACTCATCAAGTAATTCAAGGTTTTTATTTGCCTTTCTCATCTTCATATCTATTTTTACAATATTGTTAATAATCACATTGTAGTTTTTATTATTTGAATAAGTTTTTATCCAGAGGTTATTCTCTTCCCATACATTTTTCAAAATAACTTGTTTATTAAAAACTGTTGTATTATTTTCAATTGCACTGACCGAAAGAAGAGTGATTATCAATATAAGCAGGAAACTTTTCATCATCTACTCAATTATTTCTTCATTATTTAACTCATGAAACTCACTCTCTTCAATCGCTCCTTCAGAAAAATACTCAATCTTTCTATCTGCTACTTCTAAGTTATTAAAATTAGCAATATGAAAGACCGCATCACCTTCTTGAATCAAAGGAATTTCTGTTTTACCAATTATAATTCCATCAAATGGAGAGCATATCTCAAAACTATCATCTCCTAAAGGTTCATCCACATAAGCGATTGTTTCACCCTCTTTAACAGTGTCTCCAAGAGCTTTAACTGTTCGGATCATACCACTTTCAGTAGCGCGTATCCACTTGCTTGACTTGGTTATAATTGGAAGTCTTTTACTCTTTTTCGCACTCACATCAGGTAGCATGTCATTAGCACGCAACACATTTACAAGGCCTTGAACACCGATACGAATACTCGTCTCATCAAAACGTAAAGCTTCTCCGGCTTCATAAAGTAAAATAGGTACACCCGTTTCTTGAGCCACTGCACGTAATGAGCCATCTCTTAGTTCAGAGTGTAGTACGACAGGGGCTTCAAATGCCTTTGCCAATCTAAAAGTATATTCATTATGTATATTGGTTCTTACTTGAGGAAGATTCGATTTATGAATAGATGCCGTATGCAGATCAATTCCTAAGGTACATTTGGAAACAATTTCATCAAAAAATATTTTTGCTACTCTACTGGCCAATGAGCCTTTTGCACTTCCAGGAAAGCTACGATTAAGATCTCTTCTATCAGGAAGGTAGCGAGAAAGATTCATCATTCCATAAACATTAACCACTGGTACTAAAATAAGATTACCTCTAAGACGCTTTAAAATCTTTAATTTACGAAATCTACGAATAATTTCTACCCCATTAAGCTCGTCGCCATGTATTGCCGCACTAATAAAAACGGTAGGCCCATCTTTTTTACCACGAATGACCCAAACAGGTAATTGTGTCGCCGTGTTATAGAGTTTAGGAAGTTCAATATTAATCCTTGAACGACTCCCTTTTTTAATCTCTTCACCACCGATAATCAGCTCTTCATTTGACATATTATGCTCCGATTGAATCTCTTTTAATCTTACGCTTTTTCAGTGTTGCCGCATCAATAACAACATGCTTCTCAATATAATCCATAATTTTGATTGCAATATCAATATTGGTAGACTTTTCTATACCTTCAAGTCCTGGAGATGAATTTACTTCCATGACCAATGGCCCTCTCTGTGAAGGAATCATATCCACCCCACAAACACCCAACCCCATATGTTTTGCCGCAGCTAAAGCCGTAGACTTCTCTTTTCTCGTAAGCTTGTGTGCTGTTGCACTGCCACCTTGGTGTAAGTTAGATCTAAAGTCTCCCTCTGCACCTTGACGTTTCATTGCACCAACAACTTCACCATCAACCACTAAAACTCGAATATCTGCCCCACCTGCTTCTTCAATGTACTCTTGCACCAACAGATTGACTTCCATTCCATAAAAGGCATCGAGTACTGATTTTGCCGCTTTTTCACTGTCGACTAAAACAACACCAACACCTTGAGTACCTTCTAATATTTTTAATACCAAAGGTGCCCCACCACTAAGAGCGATCACATCTTTCGCACTTGATTTATTTGATGCGAAAACAGTCTTTGGCATGTCTACACCATTTTTAGAAAGTATCTGTAAACTTCTGAGTTTATCACGGCTACGTTTGATAGCCAAACTTCCTGAGGTACTAAAAACATCCATCATCTCAAAGTGTCGAACCATAGCAGTACCATAAAAAGTACGACTTGCCCCAATTCTTGGAATAATTGCATCAGGAATAGGGAGAAGTTCTCCAAGATAATGTACCTTTAGTTCACCCTTCATAATTTCAATACTACATTTTAGATAGTCAATAACTCGAACGTCCCAGCCTTTTTGTTCTGCTGCTTCAACTAATCTACGTGTAGAGTAGAGCTCTTGATTTCTTGATAATATATATACTCTCATCTAATTTCCTTTTTTACTTAAATAATCTTCTTCCACATCTACTAAAAACTTACCCTTAAGAAACTTTCGTCCAATCAACATGGGATACTTCATATCACCTCTACTAGTTAAAGAAACTATAGTCTTATATTTTTTTCCAAAAAACTCAACACTCACTCGGATGGACGGGCGTAGTTGCAGTTGCCCGTTAGAGCTTCTAACCTTCTTTATTTTATACACAGGCATGGAAATTCTCTTCCCATGATAGGATTCATGAATCTTATCTAAGAGCGTAAAATGAACAATATTTTCATCATCAATGTCAATATCATCACAATGCAGAGCATTTGAATCTGCTCCAGTATCGACCTTAGCATCAAGATCAAACAACTCTAGATCCAATATCGAAATTTTTTCTCGTCTTCCAATTATCTGCTTTTCCATAAAGTAACCTTTCTTTTAACTGATTATAGTTTACTCTAATATATATACTATTTCAATTATTTATTAGGCAAAGTATTAACGGTCAGCACGCTCACCAAACTTCCAGACCAACATAGTTTCATGCGTAAAATCATGGTTTTTAACTTCTACTGGAGGCATACTGTCATAACGAGACAGTAATTGGAATTTTAAATAGAAATTTTTAATCACCGAAACTTCAAGGGAAAGATTAGATACCAGATAGTAATCATTAAACTCACGCACTTTAGGTTGATAGTAGGCTGTTGTTGAAAACCTAGACTTTTTTCCAAACTTAAATGTGTACGCGCCATAACTACTCGATCGTACAGAGTGTTCTGAGGGGTTATCTGTTGTATAGCTTATATCTTCATAGTATAAAGAGAACCCAAAATAAGCACGACCATAAGATAGGTCATCAAAAATTCTATATCGTAATCCTGCCCCGCCCAAAAGTCGTCGCTGTGTCAATAAAAATTGATCTTCACTGTCTTGAACAAAAAATTCTGTCACCAAATCATCAATGGCTACTTCATGTATATGTCTCAGATGGATATAGGCTCTATTTTCATTTTCAACGCCTCCCACATCGCCATACGAATAACTGGCAGCGAGCCAAGTGACATAGGATTCATTATTATCATAACTAAGATAAAGTGCAGATTTATACTCATTTTTATCTGTATTGCCACGTTTATTACTCATAGACAATCCAACTTCACCACTTAATCCTGGACGTAAGCCAACCTCATTTGGCGATATAATTACAATAGAAAAAAGTTGTACTTGTAATATCAAGAAAATTAAAACTTTAAGCATTTAACAGCCTTTCCTTATTCCCTTAATTCACTAAATCTTTTTAACAAGTACTCAAGTTCTACCCTCTTTTCAGCCTTGGCATCCACTTTGTCTTCTAAAAAATCAACAACTTGTTTTTGAAGTTTCAGTTTTTCTAGTTTATTTATATTGGTTATTCCTCCAGGGTTTAATACATTAACTTCTAAAATTTTATCACCTATCATATCCAGACCGACGAAATACAGACCATCTGATACAAGTTTTGTACCTACTTTTTTACATACTTTCATTTGGCTTTCTGTCATTGTATATTTGTGTGCGGTACCACCAGTTTGTATATTGGCGCGTATCTCTCCATCAGCCGGTTTTCGATTATAGGCGCCAATAAATTTACCATTGAGCATTAATACCCTAACATCACCGTTTTCTGCTCCCTCAATATACTCTTGAAGAATGACATAATTATCTCCTGTCTCATCAATATAAAAATCAAGAAGAGAATTGATATTTGAACGCGCATTTTTCTCTAAAACGATAACACCACGACCTCCAGAACCGTCTAATGGTTTTAATATCATCTTGTCTTGTTCTGACTCTTCAATTGTTCTGTTAATAAACTTTTTACTTCCTGATACATGAGTAATCGGAAGGTAAGTATTATGTGGATCATGAAAGGTTGTTGTATAAAGCTTATTGTTCGCTTTTCTAATTCCATCAACATCATTTACCATCACTAC
>JADGDM010000047.1 GCA_016744905.1 Sulfurimonadaceae bacterium
ATATAATGCCTGATTAAAAGATAAAAATAGTATACATAATTTTCTCTAAAATATTTGATTAACCCTAATGTAGTAAAATCAATTTATAAGGACAGATTATGAATAATTTTAGAATTGAAAGTGACTCTTTTGGAGAACTTAAAGTGCCAAAAGACAGATATTATGGAGCGCAGTCAGCGCGCTCACTTATAAACTTCCCCATAGGTATAGAAACTATGCCTGCACCATTAATACGCGCCTTAGGTATTGTCAAACACTGTGCGGCAAAAGTAAACCTTGAATATGGACTTTTAGATGAAAAAATAGCCCTGACAATTATGCAAGCTTCTAAAGAGGTGATGGAGGGAAAACTTGATGACCACTTCCCTCTCTCTATCTGGCAAACTGGATCAGGAACACAGAGCAATATGAACACCAACGAAGTCATCTCCAATCGCGCTATAGAGATATTGGGTGGTGAGATAGGTTCCAAAACACCCGTACACCCTAATGATCACTGTAATATGGGACAGTCTTCAAATGACACCTTCCCTACTGCAATGCATATTGCCGCACTTGAAGAGATCGATCATCGTCTTCGCCCTGCTTTACAATACCTTCGTAATGAACTCAACAATAAAAGTCAAGAGTATAAAAACATCGTAAAAATTGGACGTACACACACACAAGATGCTACACCACTAACCTTAGGTCAAGAGTTCTCAGGATATCGTGCACAACTTGATGGCGCACTGAGACGCGTGGAGATGATTGTCCCTGCACTTTCTCAGTTGGCGCAAGGAGGAACCGCTGTTGGGACAGGACTGAACAGTGTCAAAGGTTTTGATGTGAAGTTTGCTCAATCAGTTGCCAATGTCACAAGGCTTCCTTTTGTCAGTGCTGAAAATAAGTTTGAAGCCTTAGCGGCGCATGACGCCATAGTTGAGGCTTCTGGCGCACTAAACACCATAGCGGTCAGTTTGATGAAGATAGCCAATGATATTCGTTTTCTAGCATCAGGACCACGTTGTGGTATCGGTGAGATATCTTTACCAGAAAATGAGCCAGGTTCTTCTATCATGCCGGGTAAAGTAAACCCAACACAGAGTGAAGCGCTTACCATGATCTGTGCGCAAGTCATGGGTAACCATACCACCATCACCATCGCAGGATCAAATGGTCATTTTGAGCTTAATGTTTTCAAACCCGTCATGATCTATAACCTACTTCAATCAATTAGACTGCTCAGTGATGGAGTAAACAGTTTTACAGCGCGCTGTGTAAGTGGAATAAGTGCCAATGAAGAACGTATCGCTCAGTTAAGAGATGAGTCTTTGATGTTGGTAACTGCGCTTAATCCACATATCGGTTATGACAGTGCAACGCGTATCGCTAAAAAAGCGCACAAAGATGGCTCAACGCTACTTGAAGCTGCGTTGACACTGGAGTTGTTAACTAAAGAGGATTTTGAAGCGTGGGTAAAACCAGAAGAGATGATCAGTCCTAAAGAGCTTTAAAACTCAAAGGGTATTAATAAAGCCATTTATCTCTTCTTCTATCTCTTTATAGTTTGAGAGTCCCTCTTTTAAGTCTTGAGGAATTTCATCATTTGCCGCACCGGCGAGCATCCCGAGTAAAATTCCTCTATGAACATTGTCTCCTCCTGCATTGGCATTGGCTAAGACAGACGCTCTGAAGTCAAAGTTGTTTTTATATAATAGATAACTTAACACAGGAATCGAATGCTCCGTATAACATCCCGTCGTAAAGACTGTCCCCAATATCTCATCTTCACTGTACGTTTTTAGTAAAAAATCAAGATCAAGTTTTTTTTCTGAAAACTCCGTATGAATTTTCCACATCTCATCATCAGGAATATTTCCAGGTCCCATATGCTCGGCGTAAGTTTTTGAAAGTTCAGAACCTTTTATCTTGATAAGCTGAACTTTTGAAGCATGATCTTTCAAGATGCCTTTTGGATCTTTTTTATCTAAAAGGTCATGTAATAAGGGCACTAAAAAGCTTAGCGCAGAGCTAACGTTGTCAGACCTGTGTGTAATTTGTTGGTGTTGAAGCGCCACACCCAATGCTTGATACGTCGACGATGCAGTCAGTGAAAGTAAAAGTGGACGAATAGCTCCCCCACTAGAACCTATAGACCAGACGTTTCTCTGTTCTTGCGCACAAGCATGTGGGGGTACACCATCAGTGAAGTTATTAAACCAAGCTCTCACATAAACCTCAGAATACGGATCTTTATTGAGTCCCGGGGTAGTCATATAAGTAACAAACTCATCTATAAAATCTTCTTGGCTGTACTCTTTTGTCTTTATAATAGAGCGCATTAACACGCGCAGTAGATTGGCACCAAGGGTATTGTCCCCTTTTTTCAAACCATGATGGTAGTGATACCGCTCATCTAAGTTGGGCATAGCATTGGCATGTTCACCTGCATGTACACTGAGTTTTATCTTGGCTTGATTGTAATTGGTATCATAAAAACGAAGATGATCGTGTAAAATATCATAAGGTCTGCCTAGTGCTTCAGCTTTTTCTATATTTGGAAAATAACCACCACCGACCATAAAAGATTCTGGATGAGGATGTGGGGCATCATTGTAATCCGTGATGGCACCATTAAACCCTTCTTTTATATACGCTCTTTTGTAGTACCAGTGCGCAGGCATAGAGATAGAGTCAGAGATAAAAGCACCCCAGAGTGCATTGGCCAAACGTTGTTTATTAAGAGACATGATATTTCCTTTATTAAAACTATTTATTATCTATCAGTGTAACAGATATAAGTAACCTATAAAAGAGTAATAAATCGTAATAACAAGCAATTTGTCGTATTAAAACGCGTTACAACTTTCTAACTCAACCTTGAGTAGCCTTATTTTGATGTCCGTCTCTTTATTGTCAGGAGAGACAATATAAGAACTTGCAAATAAAAACGTCACAAACTTCGCCCCAAACATCTGACTTTTTTGATCTTCTAAATGTTTAATCTCATCTAAGACAACATGACACGAGCGCGCTGCATAGAGTTGAAGCAGTAAGAGATTTATTATTATAAATATTTTCATAAATAAATTATACCTAAAATAAACAATTTTAATATAAGCTACAGTTTTAAACATATCAGTCAAATCAGGTATAATTATATGAATGATTAAAAGCCTGATTTTCCTCTTATTTCCACTACTGTTATCCGCTTTAAGCCTAGAGCAGAACTATCAATTCAGTACGCACAGTGTAAATGCTACTGCCCTCTTTCCTGAACTTCAAAAAGATTTTTTACTTTTTGAAGTTCCAGAAAATAGACATACTTATAGGCTCAGTGAAAAAAAGCTTCGTGCAATTTTTGCAAAAAATGGAGTCATACTAGAAAAGTCACATAGTCGATTTATTAACTTTGAGGAAGTCTCCACGCTAGACATCAGCGCGCTTGATATTTATCTAAGAGCCTACTATAAAAAGCACTACCCTTCCATCAAGTTTCATAAAAGTGTTATCAGACCTCGTTCGTTTACAACTGTTTTACCCAAAGAGTATGAGATTGGTATTTCTAAAAACAGTTACCGTAAATCTAAGGGTGTTTTTTATATTTATGAAGACAGAAAGGCTCGCATCTATTTTGATTACACAATTGATGCGGATATGCTAGTGTATAAAACAGCGAAAAAACTAGGACGTTATGAGAGGCTAGAGATGATTTCTGTACGGTATGATCGTGTCAGTGTTGATACGCTGAAACGTCAACCCTTAGCCTCTATTACTTACAAACGCACAAAACGCCCTTTTCCAAAAGATAAAATCCTTTATGAAAATGATGTTGAAGCGCTTCCTTTGGTCAAAAAAGGCTCAAATGTTCTGGTTTCTATAAAAAGTGCAGGTGTTTTGATTCAATTTAATGCAATTGCGACTAAAGATGGTGGATTATTTGATATTATTGCGATAAAGAAAATAGATGGCACACGTGTAAATGCAAAAGTGACCGGATATAATCAGATGGAGTTAGAGTAATTTGAAAAAGAAGAAGATACTTGTTGCTATCTCAGGTGCCAGTGGCGCAAGTCTGGGTCTAAAAACACTCAGCGCGCTGGATGAGTCAAAATATGAAAAACATCTTATTGTTAGTGATCATGCAAAAATAGTTCTCAATAAAGAACAAAATATCAAGTTACATAAAAATAAGGAAATCTACGCATCTGTAGCTTCTGGTTCATTTGGTGTGGATGCGATGTTGATTATTCCTTGTAGTATGAACACCCTAGCAAAAATATCGTGTGGAATAGCGGACAACCTTATCTCGCGTGCTGCCTCGGTGATGTTAAAAGAGCGTAAAGATCTGCTCATTGCTCCACGAGAAATGCCCTTTTCAACGATAGCCTTAGAAAATATGTTAAAACTCTCTCAATTGGGTGTGATAATTGCACCGCCTGTTATGGCGTATTACTCTGAACAGTCTGATTTAGAGACAATGGAAAATTTTATGATTGGTAAGTGGTTTGACCTACTTGGAATAGAAAATAACTTATATAAAAGATGGAAAGATCAAGATGAAAATGAGGAACTTTAATGCCTAAGACAAAAACAGCACTCTATCCGGGAACTTTTGATCCCATCACTAAAGGTCATGTTGATATCGTGGTTCGAGCGCGTCATCTTTTTGATGAAGTTATTATTGCAGTGGCACTGTCAACAGATAAAAAACCTATGTTTACGCTTGAAGAGCGTATTCACATGTGTAAAACTGCGGTGAGTGACTTGGACAATGTTCGCGTAGTTGGCTTTGATAACTTAACCGTTGAGCTTGCTAAAGAGCACAATGCAGGTATCTTGATTCGTGGTCTACGTGCTGTGAGTGACTTTGAGTATGAGTTGCAATTGGGTTATCTGAATAACTCCTTAGATGACACTATCGAAACCGTTTATCTGATGCCACGTCTTAAAAATGCTTTTATCAGCTCATCTATCGTACGTAATCTTTTAAAATTCAATGGTAAAACATCTCACCTATTGCCTTCAAAAGTACAAGAAGTTATCGGGAGTATGAAATCATGTACGTTGCAGTAGAAGGCATCGACACTGCAGGAAAAAGTACACAAATTGGTGAACTTAGTAAATATTATAGTGAGCGCGCCGTATTTACTAAAGAACCTGGGGGGACCCCTACAGGAGCTGAGATACGTGAAATTGTTTTGCGTGGTGAGATGAAAAGTCAAAAAGCAGAGTTTTTACTTTTTTTGGCGGATCGTGCGGAACATATGGAAGAGATTATTAAACCCAATATAGATAAGTTGATTGTCTCTGATCGTTCAGTTGTTTCTGGCGTCGCTTACGCACTGAGCCAAAACACTATTAATGAAACAGCTATTCTTCATCTAAACAGATTTGCAACAGATGGTATCTATCCTGATAAAGTTTTTTTACTGGAACTAACGCGTACTGAACTGCGTTTTAGACTTTCTCAAAAAGAGCTTGATGGAATTGAGTTACGTGGTGAAGATTATCTTTTAGGTATTCAAGATGCACTTAAAAAAGCTTGTGAACTGTTGAAGATAGAGCTCATCTGCATCGATGCCGCACAAGAACGTGAAGATATCACAGCACAAATTATTAAACATATTGAGGGAAAAAAATGATCCAAACACTTCGTGGAATGAATGACATCTTAAGTGGCGAGAACGAAAAGTTTACTTACTTTATCGACACTGCGACAGCCATAGCAAAAAAATATGGCTTTGAATATATCGAAACACCCCTGCTAGAAGAGACCAACCTATTTAAACGTTCTGTGGGTGAATCGAGCGACATAGTAGGTAAAGAGATGTATCAGTTTGAGGACAAAGGTGGCAATGATGTCTGTCTTCGTCCAGAGGGAACAGCGGGCGTTGTACGCGCTTTTGTTCAAAATAAGCTGGATAAAAAAGGGATGGTGGAACGTTTTTTCTAGCATGGTCCAATGTTTCGTTACGAGCGCCCACAAAAAGGTCGTCTAAGAGAATTTCATCAATTTGGTATCGAGAGTTTTGGTCTTGATAGCGTGTATGAAGATGCTTCATTGATTATGATGGTGGGTGAAATTTTTAAGACACTGGGCATCGGGTATACACTTCAACTTAACTCTTTAGGGGATCAAAACTGTATGCCACAGTATAGAGAGAAGCTTATTGGTTTTATTACTGAGCATGAGGCAGATATTTGTGAAGATTGTAAACGTCGTAAAGATCTCAACCCTATTCGTGTGTTGGATTGTAAGAATTCTGCGTGTCAGGCTATTTATGCACAAGCACCAAAGTTGATTAACAATCTTTGTGACTCTTGTGAGAGTGACTTTGAAAAACTTAAAAAGATTTTAGATAAAAATGGCATGGCGTATGAAGTTGATACACACTTGGTTCGTGGTCTTGACTACTACTCTAAAACTGCCTTTGAATTTGTGAGTAATGAAATTGGGGCGCAAAGCGCTATCGCTGGTGGAGGTCGTTATGACCGTCTTGTTGAGTTTTTAGATGGAAAAGCAACCCCGGCTGTTGGTTTTGCAATCGGAATCGAAAGACTCTTAGACTTAGTTAAAATGCCTGAACTTGAACGCACTGGTTACTACTTTGGTGCGATGGATGAAAACGCAGTTGAATTGATTTTTGAGCTTGGTTCGCAGAAACGAGTAGAAGATAAAGTTATAATTGAATATAATCATAAAAGTTTAAAAGCCCACTTAAAAGGCGCAGATAGAGCCAATGCAAGATATTGTGCAATCATCGGTGAAAATGAGTTAAATGAGGGAACGATCTGGATTAAAGATCTTCTTTTAAAAGAGGAAAAAACGGTTAAAATTTCAGAACTTTAGGAGTTTATATGTTAGAAGATATAGGTCTGTTTATACTAGAATCCATTGAGATTTTTTTAATTATTTTCGCAGTAGGTGTTTTCAATCTATTTATTTACGACAAGTATGTTCAACGTAAACATGCCCTGCTTATCAACTACCCTGTCATTGGTCGTTTTCGTTACTTCTTTGAAGCTCTTCGTGAGCCAATGCGTCAATACTTTGCTGATGAAACATTTTATGAGTCACGTGATAAAGTAAGTTGGGTCTATAAGGCGGCTAAAAATCTTCCTAACTATATGTCTTTTTCAGTCAACCAACCTTTCCACGGTTCACGTTTTGTTGTAAAACACAGCTCTAATGTACTTAACGCAGATGAAGTAAGCGATAATTTTGACGTTGTTTTTGGTCCAAATAGAAAAATCCCTTTTACGGCGCCCTCACCTATTATGCGCTCAGCAATGAGTGATGGAGCCTTAAGTCCTGAAGCGGTACGCGCCTTCTCTTTGGGTGGTGTTCTTGGAAAATTTACAGTCAATACAGGTGAAGGTGGTTTGACTTCAAATCACTTGTACACACATAGACCTGATCCTAAAACAGCCAAGTACCTAGAGATAGTAGAAAGTAAACCTCACGCAGAATTTGTATTTAAAATTGCCTCGTTTATTTTTAATAACGCTGTTGCTATTAAATGGTATAGACGAATCCTTTTACATAAAAGTACTGAAAATACCTATATTTATGATCCCGCAACACACGTGCTTTTTCGTGTCAACTGGAAGGCTCCCTTAGAGGACTTTCCTAAAGAAGTACCTGATGATCTTCCAAATATGGTTTTTCAAATGAGTTCAGGTCTTTATGGTGTTCGTGGAGACGATGGTAAATTTGATCCACTACGTTATCAAAAGTTAATGCGTTTTTGTAATATGACAGAGATCAAAATTGCACAAGGTGCCAAACAAACCGGTGGTAAACTCGCTGGTGCAAAAGTAACAGCGGATATCGCTTACTATCGTGGTGTTGAAGAGGGAAAAGATGTTTTCTCTCCAAACAGATTTCCGTATGCCAATACAAATGATGAACTTTTAGACTTTATAGGGCAACTACAAGAGATCAGTGGTAAACCCGTTGGTATGAAGATTGTTATCTCTGACTCACGTCATGTTGATGAGTTATTGGAACATATCGCTGCTCGCAAAGCAAAGGGTCTGAGTATTCCTGACTTTATCACAGTTGATAGTGGTGAAGGTGGTAGTGCAACTGCACCACTTGAACTTATGGAATCGGTGGGACTTACCACTCAAAATGCACTCTTTGTATTAGATACAGAACTTCGTAAACACCAGCTTCGCGATGATATTAAAATTATCGCAAGCGGTAAACTATTGACGCCTGATGATGTGCTTATTACTTTGGCTATGGGCGCTGATGCTGTTGGTATTGCACGTGGTTTTATGATGAGTGGGGGTTGTATACGTGCGCGTATGTGTTCAGGTTTTGGTGCCCATAAGTGTCCTGTCGGAATGGCAACACAAGATCCTAAAAAACGTGCCTCTTATCTTGTTGTTAAAGAAGGTGGAGAGATAGCATCATATCATCTAAATCTTCTTAAAGGTATTCAAGTTATGCTTGCAGTTATGGGTCTTAAAAGCATTAATGAACTTGATAAAACACAGCTTACTTTCAAAAGTGAAAATGGTGAAATTTTCTTTGATATTGAAAAATACTTTCATCATAAACTCCATATCTAGGATCTTATTTGGTTCCAAACAGCTACGGCTTAGACATCTGGGGAGATGATAATTTTATCATCTCTAAAGATACAATAAACATCAATCACCAATCATCCCCTTCCCTTTTAGAAATCACTTCAAATATAAGAGAAAATGGTATTAAAGGTCCTCTACTTATTCGTTTTCCACACCTGGTTAAAAAACAGATAGATGGTATCTATTCAAATTTTGAGCGCGCTATGAAAGAAAATGACTTTAATGGCTCTTTTCAAGCAGTTTTCCCCCTAAAAGTGAATCAGTTTCCTGAATTGATAAAGTCAGTTCAAGACCATGGAAAAGCGTATCAGTATGGTTTAGAAGCAGGCTCAAAAGCAGAGCTCATACTCGCCATGTCTATGACCAATCTTCGTGCACCCATCACAGTAAATGGCTTTAAAGATTTAGAGATGATTGATATGGGTTTTATGGCCGCACAGATGGGTCACTTTATCACTTTAACGGTTGAGGGATTAGGTGAACTAGAGTCTTTTATCAAAGTAGCCAAAGCCTCTCCTTTAAAGCGTCCAAATATCGGTATACGTCTTCGTTTACACAGTGTAGGAAGTGGTTCATGGTCAAAAAGTGGAGGCATGGATGCGAAGTTTGGTTTGACATCAACAGAAATTATACAAGCCATTCATCTACTTAAAGAAGCCGATTTATTAGAACAATTTAATATGATACATTTTCATATTGGTTCTCAGATGGAAGACATTACTTCACTTAAAAAAGCCCTCAGAGAAGCAGGAAATATTTATGCAGAACTTAAAAAAATGGGTGCGACCAATCTTAATTCTATTAATATCGGTGGTGGTTTAGCCGTTGAATATGCCCAACATAGTCAAGATAAAATCAGAAAGTACTCTCTTGAAGAGTTTAGTAATGATGTTGTTTATCTTCTAAAAGAGATTATGAATGCTAAAAATGTAGAGCATCCAAATATCTTCACCGAGTCAGGTCGTTATATTGTTGCATCTCACGCAGTTTTAGTCACTCCTGTATTAGAACTGTTTTCACAAGATTATCAAGAAGAGCATATTCATCTTAAAGAGAAAAATCCTCCACTGATTGAAGAGTTAAATACTTTAAAATCACTGCTTAATGAGAAAAACTGTGTAGAGTATTTACATGATGCACTGGATCATTTAGAGTCTCTTTTAACACTTTTTGACTTAGGTTATATTGATTTACAAGATCGTTCTAATGCAGAGATATTGGTAAATATTATTATTAAAAGATCACTGCGTCTTATTGATGAAGACTATCCTGGTCTGCATGAGCTTCAAGAGCGTTTACAAGAGCGTTATTTAATCAACAGTTCTATTTTTCAAAGTCTTCCTGATTATTGGGGCTTGGGTCAATCTTTTCCTGTCATGCCACTGAGTCATCTCGATCAAAAACCTCTACGCGCTGCATCTTTGTGGGATATAACCTGTGATAGTGATGGAGAGATACCTTTTAAAAGTAGCTCACCTCTGTATTTACATGATGTTGACTTAGATTCTGAAGAGTATTTTGTGGCATTTTTTAATGTTGGTGCGTATCAAGAGACCTTAGGAATGAATCACAATTTGTTTACCCGTCCAAATGAGTGTAGTGTAGTTTTTGATGAAAGTGGTCACTATACAATTCAAGCGCTCAAAGAGTCTCAAACTGTCTCTAATATACTAGAAGACTTAGGTTATACACAGTCAGAAGTTTTACTTAAGCTTAAAAATTTAATTACACAAAGCGATTTTAAAGAAGAAAAAGAAAAACTCGATACACTTCTAGCATTAAAAAAATATCTTTCACAAAATGGATATTTAAGAACTACTTTTTAGGGGCACTTTTGGGACTTTTTACGAAAATCAAAGAAGATTTTGTTAATGTTTATAAAAACGATCCAGCCATTCACTCATGGATAGAACTTCTCTTTAACTATCCAGGCGTTTGGGCGATTGCATGGTACAGAGTTGCCAATGCACTGTATACACGTAACTTTAAACGTACCAGCCGTATAATAATGGGTTTTACGCATCTTATCTCAGGTATTGATATTCACCCAGCTGCGCGTATTGGTCGTCGTGTATTTATTGATCATGGTAATGGTGTGGTTATTGGTGAGACAACAATTATCGAAGATGATGTACTTATCTATCAAGGCGTAACCCTTGGTGGAGTAAGTTTAAGTCATGGTAAACGTCATCCTACTATTCGTCAAGGTGCGGTTATCGGTTCAGGAGCGAAGGTTCTTGGAAATATTGTTATTGGAGAAAGCGCTAAAATTGGTGCGAACTCTGTTGTTGTACGTGATGTACCTGACTGCTCAACGGCTATTGGTATTCCTGCTCATGTTATAGAAAAAGGTCGCTGTACAGATCCTTTTGCACACGATAAACTTCCTGACATTAATAAAGAGATGTTTGAGTACCTTCTTAAGCGTGTGGCTATCTTAGAACACGCTATGATGAGTGATAACAATGAAATCATTGATCAAGATGTAGAGTTAGAAAACATCTATGAACGTTTTATTACGGCAATGCAAAATTAAACGACTTATTCAAAGTACTTTCTATATAGTTTTATCTATAGTAACCCTCTTGGCCTTTGCGCCAAATTATAACGCCCTTCCCGATTTTGTATCCTTTTCTGATCTTCTTAATCATACACTTGCTTTTATTGTTTTAACGGTTCTTTTGGATATGGCACATCACTTAAAGTTGAGTATACGCATTTCACTTGGATTATTTTATGCTGTTTTTATTGAATTTGTTCAACATTTTCTCCCTAATAGATTTTCATCATTGAGTGATATTCTTGCTGATAGTGTAGGAATTATTCTCGCAATCTTCCTAATTAAGCTACTTAGACATATATCATTATGTAATATATGTTATAATTCCGTAAATAAAAGGGTGAATTAAACCCTACTCATAAGGACATTTAAATGCTTAGTAAACGTATCGATATATTATCTCCATCTATTACCATTGCAGTTTCAACCTTGGCTCAAGAGCTTAAGGCTGCTGGTAAAGATGTTATTAGTTTTTCAGCTGGTGAACCTGATTTTGATACGCCACAAGTAATTAAAGAGAGTGCTATCAAAGCAATCAATGATGGGTTTACAAAATACACTGCGGTTGATGGTATTGTTGAGTTAAAACAAGCTGTTGCAACAAAACTTAAACGTGATAATAATCTTGAGTATGCACTTGACCAAATTATCGTTAATAATGGTGCAAAACACTCATTATTCAATCTATTTGCCGCAACCATTGATCATGAAGATGAAGTTATTATTCCTGCGCCGTACTGGGTAACGTATCCTGAATTGGTTAAGTATCATGGTGGCGTTGTTGTAGAGATTGAGACTCAAGATGAAGATGGTTTTAAAATTACTCCTGAACAACTAAAAAATGCCATTACACCTAAAACAAGAATGCTCATTTTAACAACCCCTTCAAATCCAACAGGTTCTGTTTACAGTGCAGATGAACTCAGCGCGCTGGGTAAGGTACTTGAAGGCACTGATATTATGGTAGCTTCTGATGAAATGTATGAAAAACTTGTTTATGATGGAAAGTTTACTTCTGCCGCTGCGGTGAGTGAAGACATGTACAAAAGAACCGTTACTATCAATGGTTTAAGTAAATCTGTAGCGATGACTGGTTGGCGTTTTGGTTATATGGCAGCTCATGATAAAGAATTAATAAAAGCCACTAAAAAGCTTCAGAGCCAAAGTACTTCAAACATCAACTCTATTACACAACACGCAGCTATTACAGGTCTTGATGGCTCTGCAGATGAAGATATAGAAATGATGCGTGTAGAGTTCCATAAACGTCGTACCGAGGCAGCAAAGCTATTTAACGAGATAGATAACCTTTCTGTTCTATCTCCAGAGGGCGCATTTTATCT
Organism: Sulfurimonadaceae bacterium; assembly: GCA_016744905.1. GTDB lineage: Bacteria > Campylobacterota > Campylobacteria > Campylobacterales > Sulfurimonadaceae > BB10. The sequence continues at coordinate 12,487 of JADGDM010000047.1, forward strand.
TTTTGTAAATATCAAAAAAATATCTAATGATTCACTAAAGTTTTGTCAAGATCTTCTTGAAGATAAAGGTGTGGCAGTAGTGCCAGGTGTTGGTTTTGGAAGTGAAGGTTATTTTAGATTTTCATTTGCGACAGATATCGAAAGTATTCGTGAAGGCATTAAAAGAATTGCAGACTTCGTCAAGTAGTTTTTCCAGCGCGCAAAAGCGTGCTAGAGTTTTTTTGATTAAGCCTTAAGTGCAGTTAATGCTGCGATAACTTCATCAAGGTTTTCAATCGGAAGATGTACTTTCCAATCAGGTGCTTCAGCATTTCCCGCTAATGAAATCCCAATACTTGCAACAGTTCCACTCTCTTTACCATACGGCTCTTCAATTTTAGAAACAGAAATAGTTCCATTTTTTGTACTTGCTAATTTAATTGTTTTTTCAATACTTACTTTTCCACTCATTGTGAATTCCTTGAATATAATTTATTTAATAAGTCTAGCCAATTTAGCCTGAAGCTTTAACCAAGTTCTTTGCTCCATTAGAGGAAATCCACCAAATGTTTTGTTTGGTTCCTTAATACTTCGTGTCACCCCTGAACGCGCTGCAAAGTTTGTAAATGGAGCGATTTCTAAGTGTCCAGCGATAGCCGTCTGCCCACCCATAACTACATTACGACCCAACTTAGTTGAACCGGCAACACCCGCTTGTGCAACCACAACACTATATTCGCCAATCACACAGTTATGACCAATCTGAACAAGATTATCAATACGGACACCCTCTTTAAGTAAGGTTGATCCAAAGACGGCACAGTCAACAGTAGTGTTACTACCAATTTCAACATCATCCTCTAAAACGACATTACCATTTTGATAAATTTTAACATGTGTTCCAAGGGCAGTAGTCGCAAAACCAAATCCATCTGCACCAATAACTGACCCTGAGTGAATCATACAGTCATTACCAATGACTGTATCACGGTAGACAGTTACATTTGGATGAATAACAACATTATTTCCCATTTGAACCATTGAACCAATGTACGCCCCTGCTAGAACAGTACAGTTATCACCAATGACAGCACCATTTTCGATATTGGCGCGTTCTGATATTTGACAATTTTTACCGATAACTGGAGGATTTTGATTGGCTTCTACATATGAAGGGGCAAAATATTTACTGGCTTTTGCCATCATCATATAAGGGTTCTCACAGACAAGGGCAACAGTATCTTTTGGGACGTATGAGAGTAAGGCTTCCTCAATTAAGATAAAACCTGCCTTAGTACTCTCTACTTCTGATACATACTTTTTATTGGCGACAAAACTAAGTTGTGATGAACTGGCGTCACTTAAGGTATTCATGGCAGTAATTTCTACTGACTCTCCACTATACTCAAATCCAATTGCTTCGGCTAAGACTTTAATATCCATTTCATCTTCCTTTTTTGTTTGTGCTAATTAACGTTCTAGTGCTACCGCACCTGAACGTACAATTTCTTTTGGATTAAAACGTTTAATTGATTCTAAGAAGTGACCTACACGACAAGGTTCGTCGGCAACCATGGCGATAATAACATTTTCACCAACATTAACAATACGTCCATTATAGGCACCGCATAGCGCGTCAATATCACTTAAACTTTCAGTAATTGGAAACTTAATAAGTGCCATCTCTTTTTCAACCAAATCAGCATGCTCAATTACTTTATAAATTGGAATTAATTTATGTAATTGCTTAGTAATCTGTTCTATTACTCTTACTGAACCTGAAGTAGCAATAGTTAATCTAGAGTATTTACTATCAGGAATAGGTGCAACAGTTAATGATTCGATATTATAACCACGACCAGAAAAAAGGTCTGTAATACGTGATAAAACACTTGCCTCATTAATAACAATAACGGAAAGTACGCGTCTCTCAGAAGCTTCCATATTAATCCTTACTCTCTAACATCATGTTAAACAGTGATCCACCTGCTGGAACCATTGGCATAACATTTTCTAAACGGTGTGTTTTAACATCAATCATTGCTACAACATTTTTTTCAACCGCATCTTTAATCGCTGCATCAAACTCTTCTTTAGTCTCAACAACATATCCTATTCCACCAAAACTCTCAGCCAACATTTTAAAATCTGGTTGCATCTCTAGTGGTGTAGAACTGTGACGTTTATCATAAAACAGTGTCTGCCACTGACGAACCATACCAAGGTAATTATTATTTAAAATAAGATTGATAACGGGTAGTTTATTTTCTACACAGGTCATTAATTCTTGGATATTCATAAGAATAGAACCATCACCAGTGATATTTACACTCACACGTTCAGGATCTGCGGCTTTAACACCCATCGCTGCTGGAAAACCAAAGCCCATTGTTCCAAGACCACCTGAACTGATAAATTGGCGCGCTCGTCTAAATGGATAAAATTGTGCTGCCCACATCTGATGTTGTCCAACGTCAGTTGAGATATTGGCATCATCACCAAGAAGCTCACCCAAACGTTCGATACACCATTGAGGTTTTAATCTATCACTATCATCTTTATATGAAAGTGGATGTAATTCATCAAAATGTGCCACTGTCTCTAACCATGGTGCATAACGCTCAGAATCGATTTTATCTTTTGCAAGAATAATCATCTCTTCCATAACACTTTTAACATCACCAACAATAGGATAGTTCGCATTTACCAGTTTAGAGATACTGGCAGGATCAATATCAACGTGAATAACACCTGCATTTTTGGCAAACTCAGAGAGTTTACCTGTAACACGGTCATCAAAACGTGCACCAAGTGCGATAACCAAATCGGTCTCACTCATTGCCATGTTGGCAGCGTATGAACCATGCATACCCAACATTGAGATAAGTAGTGGATTTTCATGACCCATTGTTCCACGTGCCATAAAAGTTTCAACGGCAGGAATACCCATCGTTTTTGCCAATTCACGTGCTTCTTCAGTTGCATTGGCATTCATGATACCACCACCAAGATATAACAGTGGGCGAGAAGATCCAGCAATGGCATCCATCGCTTTTTTAATCTGACGCGCATTACCGCGAGTATTTGGCTTATATGTTTCAAGTTCAATAGGTAGAGAGTAATCAAACTCAGCAATTTGCGCTGAAACATCTTTTGGTACATCAATATGTACTGGACCTGGACGACCTGAGCGCGCTATGTAAAATGCCTCTTTAAGGACACGTGGAAGATCTTTTGCATCAGTTACTAGGTAGTTATGCTTAGTACAAGAGCGGCTAATACCTACGGCGTCAATCTCTTGAAAAGCATCCGTACCAATAAGACTCATAGGAACCTGACCAGAAATAACAACCAAAGGGATAGAATCCATATATGCATCTGCCAATCCAGTTACTGCATTAGTAAACCCGGGACCACTTGTAATCATTGCGACACCAACTTCTCCAGTTACCTTAGAAAAGCCCTCTGCTGCGTGAATAGCTGCTTGCTCGTGACGCGCTAATATATGTTCAAATCCATCTTGCTTGTAAATCTCATCATAGACATTCATAATTGCCCCACCTGGGTAACCAAATACTTTGGTAACACCCTCAGCAATTAATGCTTCAATGATCATTCTTGATCCATTGATTTCCATGTCATCTCCTTTGTTATTGTTGCATAATTATATGCATTAAAATTGCTGGAATTATAGTTGATATTTACTATATAAAAGATTAAAAAGAAGAGTGTTTAAAAAATACAGTTTTATTTAAGAATTGCTTGAACAGTAATGGAGTGCAATACCTTCACGTAAGCCATCATCGACGACAATACTATCATTAAAACCAAGAAGTTTATAAAATTTTTCAATAATTAAAATACCTGTAATTATCAAGTCTTCACGCCCTACTCCAACGTAGGTACTACGATCCTCTTCACTGAGAGCTAAGAGATCATCAAGAGACTTTAGTAGTTGTTCCCTACTTAGAGACAATCCATTAATCTTTTTAGAATCATACGTTTTATACGTCATCCCTGAAAGATATGAAGCCACTGTTGTTGGTGTTCCTGCCGTTGAAACATAGGTTTTAGGTTTAGGACTGTTTTGATAAAAGGTATTGATATACTCTTTTATAGGTTTTAAAGCCTCATCAATGAGTTGTGGAATCTCACTACTACTCGTAGCGCGCTGAGTAACGGTAACGATACCCACATTAAAACTTTTTGAATGTACTTTTTCATCTTGGGAAAATATTACTTCACAAGAGCCACCACCGACATCGACCAATACAAAAGAGCTGTTATCAATATTTAAAATGTCTAATCTATTTTTAACAGCCATGTGGGTTAGTTTCGCTTCTAAATCACCATCAATTATTTTAAACTGCACACCAGTATGTTTATAAATTTCATCTAAGGCAAATTTACTATTTGTAGCCATACGTAAAGCTGCTGTTGCATAGGCTTCTATAGCTTGGTTTTTAAAATCTATTTTGTCCTGAGCACTTCTCAAGGCTTCAATAACGCGTTCGATAGTAGCTTCAGAAATAAGTGAACTTTTTTCTATGCCATCGGCAGTTTTAACAATTTTTTCATATTCACAGATAAATTGCTTAGTCTCACAGTTATACTCAATAACACGACAGGTGTTTGATCCTAAGTCTATGGCTATCATCTAAACAATAGAACCTATAATCATAAAAGGACGCCAAAGTACAATATTGCCTGCTTCTTGCTGATGAATATCGAAGGTGCTTTTGTATCTATTGATAAATAAGTCATGAAAAAAAGCGATACCCTCATCGAGTCCAAACATTTTAATATAATTGCGCATACCACGCTCAATGTTATCTTGAGACTCTTTTGCACGTAAGGCCTGCTCAAGTTGAGAAATATACGCTTGAGAATAGATACTTGCCAACGCGCTATGCTTTGCATCAATTTCAAAATAATCCTCAAAGAGAGTATTTAAATCTTCCACATTACCCTTAGAACATAAACTATAAGATTGAGTTACTTTTTCATTCCATTGCATCTCTAAAGATTCACCTTCTTTACTCTCATAAAGGAATGGATGGGTTTCTAAAAGTCTAAAAGCCTTAGGAAGGTCATCAAATTGAAGTGCCTTTTCAAAATCTTGTTGGGCCTTGATATTTTCTGTAATATCCAAGGCTTCATTTTTATAATCAGGAAAATCCAATAAAATATTTTGAAGTTTTAAAGCAGTGTGAAAGTCTTCTTGTTCAAAGGCTTGAACAGCTTGTATATATAAAGAATCACCATAATTTAAGACCAAATCATACTCTTTAAATTCACTCAAAAATTGATTTTTACCAATAAGAGTAAAAAAGCTCACAAAGTCTTTATTGGCGATATAACGTTTCATTAATAAATAAGCATTGCGTTCTGCAAAAAGTTGTTGAATAAGTTTGGACTTCTCTGATGTTCCTCTAAAAGGTGACAAAAGTGCTTTTGCTCTTTCGTCACCCCCTTTTTCTAAGATAAGTTCTTGTGCTTTAAGAAAAGATTTTTTCCATAATCGTTCCATCTTTTTATAGTATTCGCTATTTTTAAAACCAGGATATTGGTTTATCATTGAGTAAGCCAGTGGGAATTTTCTATTTTCTATATGTCTTTGAAAGTCTGTATATTTATCATAAGCGCGCAGTAGCTCTTGAATCAAAGAGTTGAATTTAGGAATAGATTTAAAAGGGGCAAGTTTTAATTTCACTGTTTTAAAGTCTCCTTTTTCAAGGTAAGGATGACACTCTTTAAGTATCTGTGCCCAATAGAGCTCGCACTCAACATATAAAGAAGAGTATCGCAGTAAAGGGTTATCCTCAAAGGCAAGATAAACATTTTCAAAATCTTTGACAATCATTAAGGAACGAAGCCTCTCTTCATCACCTAAAAGTGGAAATATTTTAAGATCTCCACTGAGTGTTCCTATGGCCAAAGAGTAAGTGCTTTTGATAAATTCCAATGCCATAATAGCACTGTCTAGTTTTAGAAAATTTTGCTTCATTAAAGTGTAAGTAGTAAGATCATATAAGGCAATATATCCAAGCTTAGTAGCTACAAAAAGATACTTACTGTCATGAGAGACAATCATATCTGTAATCTCGTCATTGACCTTAGGCATTCTATGCGCCACTACGCCTTTTTTAAGATCCCAAATAAGAACATTGCCATCTTTATCAGAACTCAATAGCTTTTGTTCAGGTAAAAAAATTATTTTTACTATAACAGTCGTGTGTGCACGTAGAGAAAGGGCTGGTTTCATCGTCGCCAGATTTTGTACATTAATAACTCTGTCAAATCCACCACTGGCTATCCACTGACCATTATTTGAAAAAGCCAAGGCAGTTACATAGTCTGCGTGTGGTGTTAAACTATACGCCAATTTTGCAGTTTTCAGATTCCAGACAAATACTTTACCATCTGTTCCACCTGTGACAAGTTGACGTAAATTTGGATCAATAGCAAGACTTTCTATAGTCCCTTTATGACGACCCACTGTGTAAAGCTGTTTTTTGTCTTTAACAGAGAAGAGTGTTGCTTTGTTGCTGTTTGGAATATTTGTAAAAAAGTACTTTGCACTTGAATCAACAGCAAAACCATTGAGCAGATGTTGCTCTTGAGTGAGATTGGTTTTAAAGCCACCAAGTATTTTATAATCTTGAGTATCTACAATACGTAAGGTTGAACTGTCATCGACTAATATTAACTGTCTCTCAGTCGTCTCTTTTAACAGTAGTATGGGCTTTTTTATATTTACAGTATGACTTGCTTCCATATACTAAGTATTATACAGACCTTTCTTTAAAAGAACATGTCATCAAAATCTTCATCTTCAGACGTATCATTTCCATTCGATCCTAAAACAAAGCTCTCAAACATCACACAATCAGAAATTAGTGAGTTATCAAGGTAGTGTACATTTTCAGCATCTTGCGTCTCGAATATGGACACACGCCAACGCTCTAACTCTTGAGATATGGTTAACAGTAGATCACTATACATACATACCGCTTCATTGATTTCCATACGCGAAAATACTGAAGAGAGTTGAGAGATAGCATAGTTAAGATTGACAAATTCGGGAATAGCTGAGAGTGCTTCTGAATACTGCGCAAAGTGATCAGAAAGATTAATAGCAAGTTCTGCAGTGGGCACTTTTGTGAACTTATAAATACTTTCATCAATTTTTTCACCCACATTGAGTAACTTATCACTAACAATATCTAAATCAACGGGATAGTTTGACATAAATTCATTAGCACTGATAACAGCAAACTCTTTAGCTAAGTACTCAACTTGTTTCTCGGGTAGTTCTTTTTGTTCTTTTACCGCTTCAACTAACACAATATTTTTGTTTTCCATAGAGATTCTGGTATTGAGTTCTGCTTGAAGTGCATCTTTTTGATTCATCATCTCAATGTATGAACTCTCCATCTTTTCTTGATATTCAACAACCAACTTTTTATCATGGATATTAGAACAGATTTTTCCCAGTGTTTTAATTAACATATCTGTCTGTATAGGTTTAAGTAAAAAGGCGTCAATACCAATGTTGATAAATTCGATTAAGTATTCACCTTCATTATGTGCAGAAATAACAATGATATTTTGATTATAGTCAACCCCTTTAATCTTTGTGCTCATTTCTACACCATTCATAATGGGCATACTTACATCAGTTAAAACAAGATCAAATCCGCCATCAGTGTACTTTTGAAGACCTTCTGCCCCATCTGAAGCCACATCAACAAAAGCAAAAAACTTTTTTAATATTTGAGCAATACCTTGTTGTACATCAGGATCATCTTCAACATATAAAACACGTAAGTCTTGCGCACTCTCTTTTAATATATCAGCGTAATATTTTAAATCATTTGCCATTACTTCTCTCTTTTTATTGGTAATTTGATGGTGAAAATTGCACCTATTTCACTATTTGAAACTTCGAGGACTCCGTCACAATGTTGTTCAATAACACTTCTGGCCATATATAGACCTAATCCCCCACCATTTTTTTTCTTTTTAGTTGAAAAATAGGGTTGAAATATTTTTTCCATAATATCTTCATCGATGCCACCAGCATTGTCTTTGATTTCAAGTTGTATCCACTCGTCAAGCAATATACACTCAACCCAAATACAGCCGCCTTTTTTGGTACGACTGTTGATCTCATCAAGTGCATTTTGTAATAAATTTACGAGAACTTGAACCACTTCATTCACATAGAGTTCTAGTTCTACCTCACAAAAAGGCTCTTCAATAATAAACATCACTCTATTTTGAGCCAAAGCAATACTGATAATATCTTCAGCACGCTCGATAAGTTTTTTAGTACTTATAAATGATTTTGATTGGCTAGGGGTAAAGAAGTTACGGAAATCATCAATGGTCTTAGAAAGATATTCAAGGGATTTTTTCATACTTGTAACGGAGGTTAAAAGTTCGTTTTCATCAACACTTCCCAAAGAGACATCAAGCTCGATCTTAGCCACATTGGCACCGATAGCACTTAATGGTTGCCTCCATTGATGAGCAAGCATAGATATCATCTCATTTAAGGCAGCCATTTTATTTTGTTCGATAGCTATATTGTCTATTTTTTGAGAATTTTGGTCTTCCATTTGTCACCTATCAACTTAATTAAACATAAAAGATTATATAGGATTTTAATTAAACAATTGATTAATAATTTGTTTTACTAAAATATCCATTTTCTTTTAATAATTTATAAATACTATCTTGATGATCGTCACCCTTAGTTTCTAAGTCGATAGTCACATTTGCATCGCCATATTC
>JADGDM010000110.1 GCA_016744905.1 Sulfurimonadaceae bacterium
ATTTTATTATGTGATAAATTGACTTTACATTAGCTAACTATTTATCCTTTTAATTACTTCTATCGTCCTTGATATTTGCCACCAGAGTATTATTAGGTTCGTTCTGCATCTAATAAATCGTAAGCATTCTCACGTATTTTGGTTGCGAGATCACAGATGTATTTAGATTAAGGGACAGGTGAGAAATATTAGTTTTCTTAGTAAGATATATCTAGAGTTATAAAGACTCTAGATATGTAGGTAGTAGATAGTTGGTAGTGACTAAAGAGCTTTAGCCATGATGCGGTTCATTTTAGTGATGAATGAAGATACATCGTCTAATTCCATACCTGCTGAAAGTTTTGCTTGATCAAAAAGTACTGTTGAAGCGTCGTTGATTAAGTTTTGATCTGCTGAGTTTTTAAGTTTCTCTAAGATCTCGTGTTTAGGGTTGATTTGTAAGATAGGCTTGATTACAGGCATTTCTGAGTTTTGACCCATTTGTGCCATCATCTGTGCCATCATGTACTGAGGATCTTCTTTGTCCTCTTTAAGACATGATGCTGAGTCTGTTAAGTCGTTAGTTACTTCAACTTTTTTAACACTATCACCCAGCGCGTCAGTAATCTCTTTTACTAAAGAGTCATAAGTTTTAGCGACTTCTTCTTCCGCTTTTTTCTCTTCTTCACTCTCTTCAAATTTAGCGTCAGCTACATTGATAAGTTTGAACTCTTTGTACTCTGTTACCATTGGGAAAACGATAGTATCAACTTCTTCGTTAAGTACTAAAACGTCGATATTTTTTGATTTGAAACGCTCTAGAGCAGGTGAAGATTTAAGCATAGAAAGTGATGACTTACCAGTGATGTAGTAAATCTCTTTCTTCTCTGCGTCAGCGCTTGCGCTAAAAGTAGCGATATCTGTAAGTTCTGTTCCATTAAGTGTGTTGAATTGAAGAAGCTCTAAGATTTTCTCTTTGTTGCCCATGTCAGCATAAAGACCCTCTTTAAGAACATTACCAAATTCAGCGTAGAAGTCTGCGTATTTCTTTTTATCTTTTTTCATCATCTTAGCAAGTTCAGAAAGTACTTTCTTCACTGATGCATTTTTGATTTTAGCCAACACTGCGTTTGATTGTAAGATTTCACGAGATACATTTAGTGGAAGGTCAGCTGAATCGATAACCCCTTTTAAGAAACGAAGGTATGTAGGCATCAACTCTTTTTCATCATCAGTGATAAATACACGGTTGATGTAAAGTTTGATACCCGCTTGATAATCAACTCTATACATATCCATTGGTGCTTTTGAAGGGATATAGAAAAGTGTTGTGTATTCAACAGCGCCCTCAGCTTTGTTGTGCATCCATGCTAATGGCTCAGATGAATCATGTGCGATTGAGCTATAAAAGTCAGTATAGTCAGCATCAGTTAGTTCAGTTTTAGAGATTGTCCATAGCGCGCTTGCTTTATTAATCTGTTCATTTTTCATCTCAGTAGAGCTTGCTTTTGTCTCTTTACCATCATCATCAGTCTCAGCAGCGATGTAATGCTCTTTATCCATGAAAATTGGGAATGGGATATGGTTTGAGTACTTTTCAATGATCGTTGTGATACGTTGCTCTTCTAAAAACTCGATACCTTCATCATTTAGGTGCATAGTGATCGTTGTACCCGCTTCAGCGCGCTCAGCGTCAGTGATTTCGTATTCACCTTTACCTTCTGATGCCCACATGTAAGCTTTGTCTTCAGTTGCTTTACGTGAGGTTACTTCTACACTATCAGCTACCATAAATGAAGCATAGAAACCTACACCAAATTGACCGATAAGTTGAGAATCTTTTTTCTGATCACCACTGAGGCTCTCCATAAATGCTTTAGTTCCAGACTTAGCGATTGTCCCTAGGTGCGCAACTAAATCTTCATCATTCATACCTATACCGCTATCTGCTAATGTTAAAGTTTTTGCCTCTTTATCTAAAGTGATTTCGATACGTGGATTGAAACTAATACCTTTGTATGCGTCGTCAGTTAAAACAAGCATATTTAGTTTATCTAATGCATCTGATGCATTAGATACAAGTTCGCGTAAAAAGATCTCTTTGTTTGAGTACATAGAGTGGATCATTAGTTGTAATAGTTGTGATACTTCGGTTTGAAATTCATGTTTTGCCATAGTTGTAAAGCCTTTTATTTAATTTATGCGCAAGTATAGCAATAAAAGGTAATGAAAGCAAGGAGTATCAAGTTTCTTTAGTGCTATAGACTAAAGTGTTGAAATTAGAAGTGGATTAGTATTTTATTTTAGCCAGGTAAAGTCCATTGTGTGGGGCAGGAAGATATTTAAAATGTTCATTTTTACTGAGTTGAGAACGGAGATCCTCTTCACTGAGTTTTCCCTCAGAAATTTGTAGTAGAAAACCGACCATCAGTCGTATTTGTGCATATAAAAAACCATTGGCTTCAAAGTGTAAAATAATTTTCCCTTTATGCTGATAGGCAAAAGCATTATAAATGACTCGTACATAGTTGGTACTGGCTGAGCCATTTTTTTTAAAGTACTCAAAGTCATGTTCACCTTCAAAAAGTTTTATAGCGCGCTGGACTTTTTTCAGATCAAAACTCTTTAAAAAGGTGATAAAGTCATCTTCAAAAGGTGAAGACATTGTGGTACTAATGATATAACGATAGACTCTTTTATTAGCACTATAGCGCGCATGAAAGTTTTCATCTACTGTCTTTATCTCTTTGATATGAATAGAAGAGGGGAGTTTATGATTGAGTAACTCTTGAAGTTTATCTGTATCTTCCCAGTGTTGTGGCGCATCAATGTGTATGACTTGCGCGCTGGCATGTACACCACTGTCGGTTCGTCCTGATGCTTGAAGTGTTTGTGTGAAACCCAGACTCTCAAAGACTTTTTTTAAAACACCATTAACCGTATTTGAGGTGTGCTTTTGGATCTGAGAACCACTGAATTTTGCGCCATTATAGGAGAGGGTGATTTTCAGTCTCATTTAGAAGCGCGCTAGGATATTACGGCGGTAGAGAAAGTAGGAGAGTAGCCATGTACAGATGATGATGAGAGGAATAGTATAAAAGCCTATAACATCAATGAGGGCAATACTAAGTGCAAAGTATATGATGATGGTGAGAAAGAGATAAAGATAAATTTGAGATTTATTGTGACGCACATGGGCGATCCCAAAACTCAGTGTAAAAAACAGAGTGATAAAGGGAAAGAGACTAATTAAGGTCCGAGTAATAAACTCTTTAATCTTAGCACTACGGCGATGTTCACTTAACCAATAATCCAGACCCACTTGATACTCACGTAACTCTGAAGTCATTACATCATTGATGTCCATTGTTTTAAAGTTGATTTGAGAGAGTTCCTCTTCTTTGTAGTTGTACGCTTGACCCTCTTTAAGATGCAGTTTTAAAAGTCCTTGATTGTTGAGGATTTCAGCATACTTGGCGTTGATAAACAACTCTTGCTCTTCCTCTTTTTGAAACAAGATAATCTCTTTAAAATTGTTTTCATCTATCTTCTCTCCGATGTAGAGCATCCATGAACCAAACTTATGGCCAAATTCTGAAGCAGAGAGATTGAACTTTGCCTCACCTTTTTTAAACTCGATAAGGTTGTGTGTCATGACATTGGCATGGGGAAAAACAAAAAAGAAATCAATATATAAAAGAAGTGTTAAAAAGACAGCAGGGAAGGCAAACACTTTATAGATAAAAGAGGGATGAATCCCTAAGGAGAAAAAGACCACGATTTCATTGTCCGTTGAAAACCTAAACAGTGTCATGGTTGCAGCAGCAAAAAAAGTGATAGGGAGGGTGTAAAAAAACAACTCTGGCAATACAAAAAGGTAGAGCTTAAACATCTCTAATAAAGAGAGTTGAATGACGGCGGTGTATGTGGCAAGCTTGATCATAAAAACCACTGATGCAATGGCAAACAGTGGGGTGAAGATAGTAAAGAAAAGTAGAGAAAAATTGGTAATCAGATAGCTTTTAAGCTTATCCATATAAGTGACCTAGGTAGTTGTATATCTGTGTGTCAAAGATAAAAGTGATAAAAGTTGCGAGTGCTAAAAATGGAATAAACGCCACTTGAACGCTCTCTTCTTGATTGCGTTGTAAAAGCAACATCGCAGGTAGGGCAATGAGTGCGGATAAAAATACTGCAAATAGCGTGAGTTGGATGCCCAGTAGCGCGCCCATAGTTGCGGCTATCATAATG
>JADGDM010000111.1 GCA_016744905.1 Sulfurimonadaceae bacterium
GTTTAAATCATTAGAAAAAGAGTATGATTTTGTCCTTTGTGAGGGACTGAATCGCCAAAGTTTCAGTAATGTTTTAGATTATGATATTAATGTAGATATTGCAAAAAATATAGGGGCTCCTTTTATCAGTATCATCAATGGACACAATAAAACTGCGAACGCGCTGAAAGATGAAATCGCCATTGAATGTGAATGCCTTATTCATGACAACTGCAACCACATCGCTACCTTTGTTAATCGAATCGATGAAGAAGTTTATAAAACCGTCACAACTGACATCAAATGTAAACCAAAAGAGGGAAATCAACTCTATTTACTGCCTGAAGTAGAGGAGTTGTCACTACCAACCTTGGGAGATATTAAAACAGAACTGCACGCTGAGCATCTTTTTGGCGCACTTGAGGATCTTAACCGTATAGTCCGTCAATCACGAATTGCGGCTATGAATTTAGAGAACTACATCACCCATATAGAAGCTGGCGATCTTATCATAGTTCCAGGGGATAGAACGGATGTTATATTGGGTTCACTCTTAGCAGTATATTCACAAAACTATCCACATATTGCAGGTATTTTACTCACTGGTGGACTGAATATGCAGCCCCAAATTATAAAACTTTTGGATGGTTTTCCAAAGTTTCCTGTTCCTATTTTAAGTGTTGAAGCAAATACCTATAATGCGGCACTTTTGGTTGATTCTGCACCTTCAAGATTACGTCCACATAGTGACAGAAAAATCGCCTTAGCACTAGGACTTTTTCAAGAGAAAGTAGATCTTGAAACATTGTCTTCAAAAATCCATGCTAATACCAATACCATTATTACCCCAACCATGTTTCAATTTAAACTCTTTGAGATGGCGCGAAAAGTTAAAAAAACCATCGTTTTACCAGAGAGTAATGATGATAGAATCTTAAGGGCAACAGAAATTTTACTCAGACGCGACGCTGTCAATATTATTTTACTCGGAGATAAGGAAAAAATAGAAAATCGTAGCGCACTGTTGGGGATAGATATATCAAGTGCAGAGATTCTAGATCCCTTTAAATCTGAATTAATGGAGATATTTGTTCAAGAGTTTTTAAAACTTAGAGCAAAAAAAGGTCTACTTATAGAAGGGGCGCGTGATGCGCTCACCCATCATAACTACTTTGCTACGATGATGGTACAGATGGGTTACGCCGATGGAATGGTATCAGGGGCTAAACACACTACGGGAGACACCATTCGCCCTGCCTTACAGATCATCAAAACCAAACCTGATATATCCATCATCTCAAGTATATTTTTTATGTGTATGCCCACCTCTGTCTTAGTCTATGGAGATTGCGCAGTCAATCAAGACCCAAGTGCTTCTGAGTTGGCACAGATTGCTGCCTCATCAGCTAAAAGTGCACAAATGTTTGATATTACACCTCGTGTGGCTATGCTCTCATACTCAACGGGAGACTCAGGAACAGGCGCTGATGTAGATAAAGTGAAAGAAGCCTCTAAAATTGCCAAGAAAAATTATCCTGATATTTTAATAGATGGACCGATGCAATATGACGCAGCTATTGATAAAAATGTGGCCCTCAAAAAGATGCCAAATTCAAAGGTTGCCGGCGAAGCGACCGTCTTTATTTTTCCAGACTTAAATACAGGAAACAACACCTATAAAGCCGTTCAACGCTCTTCTGGTGCTGTGGCTATTGGACCTATTTTACAAGGTCTTAAAAAACCAATCAATGACCTGAGCCGTGGGTGCAAAATAGAAGATATCGTCAACACTGTTGCCATTACTGCCATCCAAGCACAGGAGCAGTAGATGAAGAGTATCTTAGTTATAAATTCTGGTAGTTCATCCCTAAAGTATCAGTATTTTAAATTAGAAGACCTAAGTGTTATCAACGCAGGAATAGTTGAAAATATCGGTCAAGAAGTTAAAGACCATGCCAGCGCGCTGGTATTAATGCTTGAGGCTTTAAAAATTGAAAACTTAGAGACGATAACATTAATAGCACACCGCGTAGTTCATGGAGGCGAGATATATAATAAAGCCACCCTTGTTGATGAGGATGTTATTGCGAATATCGCTCAACTCAGCGCGCTGGCCCCTTTACATAATCCTGCAAATCTTTTAGGTATTACTGCTATTAAAAAATTGGCACCGAAGGTGACACAAGTTGCCGTATTTGACACCGCTTTTCATCAAAGTATGCCTCGTGAAAATTATCTCTATGCACTGCCTCAAGAGCTCTATACCAAACACCATATCCGTCGTTATGGCTTTCATGGCAGCTCACATAAGTATGTAAGTAATGAGGCTGCTCATTTTTTAGAGATAGCACCTGAGCAATTTAATGCCATCACCCTACATCTTGGAAATGGTGCCAGTGTTTGTGCTATAAAAGAGGGAAAAAGTTTTGATACTTCTATGGGTTTTACTCCATTAGAGGGTTTAATTATGGGTACAAGAAGTGGAAATATTGATCCTGCTATTGTCTCTTATCTTTTACAAAATGACATCTATACACTTGATCAAATCGACAACGTTTTCAACAAAGAGAGTGGCTTAAAAGCTCTATGTGGCGACAACAATATGAAAAATATCCTTTCACGAAAAGATGAAGATGCACAACTCGCACGCATCAAATTTGTACAATCTATCGCATCCTATATTGGTGCATATGCAGCGCGCTTGCCTAAACTGAATGCTTTAATTTTCACAGGGGGTATTGGTGAAAATTCACAAGTTATTATAGAAGAGGTCATCACACTCTTGGGTGATAATTTCAATATTACACTGGATAAAAATTTAAACATTGATAGGAAGAAGAAGGCTCAAATGATTTCAGACAAAGAGAGTTCAGTAAATGTATTGGTGATCAAAACAGATGAAGAGAAGCAGATTGCAAAAGAGGCACTTGCCCTTTTATAATCTAATCATCTATCTGAAAAAACTCTCTTTTGGCCTTGATGGCCTCAAATATTTCAGAAGTTTTCAAGGCCTTGTTAAAATAAAATCCTTGTAAGATATCAATCCCATTTTTATTTAGATACTCCGCATGCTCAATACTTTCAACACCTTCTGCTGTCACATCCATGTTCATAGTATGTGCGAGTGTTGTCATCGCTGTAATAATGTGCTGATTTGATTTTTCGCTAAAGAGTTCTATAACAAAAGACTTATCAATCTTAATGGTATCAATAGGAAGTTTTGCTAAATACTCAAATGAAGAGTATCCTGTTCCAAAATCATCGAGAGCTGTTTTAACTCCCGCTTCTCGCAAAGCATCAAGGTGTGTATTAGCAAGGTTTATATCACCCATGACAATAGACTCTGTCAACTCCACCTTAATAGTTGAGGCATCAACATGATTTTCACGAATACATCTTAGAAATTCTCTTGTAAAATTTTTCTGTTCAAACTGCTTGGCAGAGACATTCACCGCAACATAAAGCTGATTTGAAGTCATCAGACCAAGTGTATGATTAAACTTACATGCTTCTTTCATAACAAAGTCACTAATGGCTAAAATATCTCCCGTTTTTTCAGCAACAGGGATAAAAATCTCAGGGGAGATAAAACCTTCAGTAGGATTAATTAAACGCAACAGTGCTTCAAAACCTTTAAGTTTATGAGTTTTTGCACACATAAGTGGCTGAAAATAGAGTTCAAAATGGTTATATTTAAGTGCATCACGAATGAGTCCCTCAATATGTAAGAAATTTTTCACTTCACTTTCCATATCTTTAGTATAAAATTCATAACGATTTTTACCTGATTTTTTAGCCATATACATCGCAGTATCTGCGTGTCTAATCAACTCACTAGAGTTATCAGAATTATCTGGATACGTCGAAACCCCTATAGATGTGGAGATATAATACTCGTGCTCATTAATGAAAAAAGGTTGAGCAATACTTTTAAGAATATTTTTAATCTGTACTTCAAGTTCATTCTGATTTTGAATATTTTTAAGTAAAATTATAAATTCATCTCCACCAAACCTCGTTGTTACAGCACGTTCATCAACAGAATTTAAAAGACGTTCCGCCAATTCAACTAATATTTGATCCCCAGTTTCATGTCCCATAGAATCATTAATAAATTTAAAATTATCAAGATCTAAAAAAAGAACCGACATCGTTGAAGAGATGGTTTTACAACTCTCTAAAACTTCTTCTATTTTTTGTGTTAGATAGGTGCGATTAG
>JADGDM010000048.1 GCA_016744905.1 Sulfurimonadaceae bacterium
GAATGACAATGCGATGAGTAGTAGCGCGCTGAGGTTTGTTAAAAAACTTTTATTTATAATCATAATTAGTTCCTTTAATATTTATGTAAATTAAAAACGCTACTATACCAAAAAGAATATAATCTATATATAAGAAAAAGGCTTCAAATGATCACAATTCAAAGTATGCAACAACTTTTAGAATCTGGCACACATGATTCAATCATCAGCGCAATGGAACTTGCACTGAAAAATGTAGGTGACTCGCCATTTTGGATCAGTAAATCAGAACCATTGGCAAGTGCAGTATTAAGTGTACTTATTCCATTACGAGAACAGAATTTACTTTTTAATCCAGAAGGTCAGAAAGTAGAAAACTTAGATGTCGCCTTAGTTATAAGATGGTGTGATTTGATGAGCTTAAAAATGCTTTATTTTACGCTGAAAAAGAGTAATAAAGAAGGTGCTTTACTTCGTACAAAGTTAGATCTTGAAGAAGCAAAGACCTATAAGTCAGTAGATATAGAGGCACTTGGACAATACCTCTTACTTCAAACTGTAAATCTTGAAGATGAAATACTAGACTTTCCAATTTCAAACTACAATATCCATATTGGTGTATCCGAGGTTATTGAAAAAGTTCTTCAATAGGACTTAATGATTCTCAATCTGGTGTTGAATTTTCTTTGTTAAACTTTTAAACACCAGCATATAAGAGTGCTCTATAAGCTCTTGTATCAACTCCTCTTCTAAATCTTCATTTATCATCAATGTATTCCAATGTTTTTTATTCATATGATAGCCTGGAATGATGGATTCATATAAAGAACGGAGTTCTAAGGCATAAAGTGGATCGCATTTGAGATTGGTTTGTAAATCTCCAGCGCGCTCGCTTAATAACGCAAACATTTTATTGCCTACTTTATAGACGGCTGTTGTTTTATCAAAAGGAAAAGATTTATCACTACCTTTAAAAGATAGAAAAAGTTTATCAAGTGTCTCATAAGTCATGCTATAATTCCTCAAAAAAAAGAGATTGAACATTATGACACACGAAGCTAAAGCATTAACTGCAGAACACTATTTTAAAAACGAAGAGATTATGGCGCACCTTGATGGGGTAGAATATATTATCATGGCAGCACCCGCACCTGATCACTTTAAAAACTCACCAATTCACTTTACTATCTTTTTAAACACCATAGAACCTTTACCACAAGAGGTAAAAATGCCAGTGCTTGAAAAATTCATGGCACAATATGGTATCAAACATCAAGAAGAGTTGATGTCTCAGATGATGCCTGTTGCTTTTGCGCAAACCAATGAAGATACACCTATGCCATTACTATTAATAGATCCTAAAAATCAAAGAGAGATGCCTCACCGTGTGATGCATGTTATGGATTTTTTAGGGGACAGTGATGAGTTTGAAACCGTTACTTCTCACGCACTTACTGGTTGGACGTATGCTTACGAGGGCGATGAGGACTAATGTCTAAGGCTTTTATACGTTACTTTTTACTCTCTGCTTTTATTATCGGCGGATTAACATGGGTGGCTATTTTTAGACTTCATATGCATGTTTTAGTAGCGTATTTTTTTAGTATCAACATCGTCACTTTTCTTCTTTATGGTTTTGATAAGTTTATCTCTTCACGTAATTTTTTGCGAGTGAGTGAAAATACACTCCATCTTCTTGCTCTTTTTGGTGGTTCTTTAGCCGCACTGGCCTCACAGCAAGTGTTTTGGCACAAGGTTAATAAACGCTCTTTTCAAATTATCTACTGGTTGATAGTTATCGTCCAGTCTATTCTTCTATATCTCATTTTTTTTACAGACTTTTTGAAAACTATTTTTTAGCCTTTTTTAGTACTCTAATCTCATTATGGTATAATCGCGCCAATAAAACCCAAAAAATAGCGGAAAAAATATGCAATTTGAACCTTATCCATTTGAAAAATTGGCCACACTTTTAGAAGATATCACTCCGAACGAAGCACTTGATGCAAGTGTTTTAACCATCGGTGAACCACAGTTTGAAACGCCTGCGTTTATTCAAAAAACGCTTAGTGATTCGAGTGCGTTACTGAAAAAGTACCCAAAAACAGGTGGAGAAGTCCATTTACGTGAGAGTATGCGTGGATTTTTTGAGAGACGTTTTGATGTAAAATTGAGTGATGCTCAAATTATTCCTAGTTTTGGAACCCGAGAAGTACTGTTTAACTTCCCTCAGTTTTTTCTTTTTAATGTCTCCAATCCACAAATGGCATTTACCAATCCTTTTTATCAAATTTATGAGGGTGCAGCCTTAGCCAGTCATGCAAAAATGCACTTTCTCAATCTCAATGAGGAGAACAATTTTAAGCCTGATATTGATGAGGGTTTACTAAAAAAATGTGACCTTGTTATCTTGAACTTTCCAAACAATCCTACGGCCTCAGTCTTGAGTGTTGAAGAGTTGGGTGAGTGGGTTAAGCTATCTCTTAAATATGGTTTTGTTTTACTCAATGATGAGTGTTACAGCGAAATCTATACTGATAAAAAACCACCTTCACTTTTAGAAGCAGCGGTATTGGTTGGTAATCCAGAATTTAAAAATACACTGGTTATTAACTCTATCTCAAAACGTTCTAGCGCGCCGGGTCTACGTTCAGGATTTATTGCAGGTGATGAGCGAATTTTGAAAGAGTATATGAAGTATCGTACTTATGTGGGTGCAGCGTCTCCTCTCCCACTTCAGCATGCAGCAGCAGCAGCGTGGGCAGATGAAGAACATGTAGAGACTTCACGCGCAGTTTATAAAAAGAACTTTGAACTGGCACATGAGATACTGGGAACAGATATTCCTGAAGCGACATTTTATATCTGGTTAAAAGTAGAAAATGCTTTAGAATTTACAAAAAAACTTTACAAAGAGCAAAATGTAAAAGTATTGCCAGGTGAATATTTAGCACGAACAGATAAAGAGGGTGTTAACCCTGGTAAAGATTATGTGCGCATTGCGCTGGTTGAAGACGAGGAAAAAACTCGTGACGCGCTGATGCGCATTAAAAAAGGTCTTATAAATGTCTAATGTCCAAGCAGTAAAAGAGAAAATTTTAGAACACGTTCAAAATGGAGATATTGCCAATCTGTACATGTTAGAAAATGAAATAGCATCTATTAACAACGAAGAGTTAAGTATTGGTTACTTTTCAAATATCTTAGACTTAGCCTTAGAACGTCTAACGGATACTTTAGAAGCAGCGCGTACTATGAGTTTTGAAGATCTTCAAGATGTGGCAACGATTCGTGCACTGTATGAGTACGCCATTGAACATTATAGTGCGGGTACTAAAGAAGATGCTGCAGCACTTTTTGAGGTACTTTCAGGAATCAGTGACAATGAACATTTTTCTCAATCTTTAAAATATCATATGGTGAGTGCAAATGAAGGGCTGAGCTTAGATGAATTTCTTGATAAAATTGCCGATTTAGATTCTACAAGAGAGAGTGGAACCTTCTACATTAGTGCCTTTAAAGATAAGGCACAAAAAATGCTAGAGGAAAAGTAATATTGGAATCATTGGGGCAAAAAATGAAAATACACTTTATTGGTATTGGTGGAATCGGAATATCTGGTTTGGCTAAATATATGCGTTATTTAGGACATGAGGTATCAGGATCTGATATCGGAGAGACGGCGATTACACAAACACTGCGTGATCAAGGTATCGAAGTAAATGTTCCTCATAATGCAAGTGCTATTAATGAGCAAGAGTTGATTATTCACTCTGCTATTATTCGTCCTGATAATCCAGAAGTATTGGCGGCTAATGAAAAAGGGATTCGTGTTCTAGCGCGCCGTGAAGCCCTGCTTGAGATTTTAAATGATAAAAAAGTGTACGCAGTTGCTGGAGCGCATGGTAAAAGTACAACAACAGCTATCCTCACCGCTATCATGGAAGGCTCTGCTATCATCGGAGCCGAGGCAAAGTCTTTTGGCTCAAATGTACGTTATAACCCTGAAAATGATACAGTGATATTTGAAGCAGATGAGAGTGATGGAAGTTTTTTAAACTCTAATCCTCACTGCTCTATTGTTATCAATGCTGAACCAGAGCATATGGAATATTATGACTATAATTATGAGCTTTTTTATAACTCTTATAGAGAGTTTATTAATAAAGCGCCATTGCGTATTATTAATGCAGAAGATACATTTTTAAGTACTTTAGAGATGGATGCTATTCGTTTATATCCTAGTAAAGATATCTCTAATATCTCTTATGTATTAATTGATGATGAGCCACACACACGTTTTACTTTCAAAGACTTTGGTGAGTTCGATGTTTGGGGCTTTGGTGAACATATCGCATTGGACGCGGCATTGGCTATTTTAGCGGCCAATGAAAGTATGGATATTGAAGATATTAGAAAAAATATCTTACAATTTAAAGGTATCAAAAAACGTTTTGATATTGTAAATAAAGAGAGTGATTCAGTGATTATTGATGATTATGGTCACCATCCAACAGAAATTCGTGCCACATTCCAATCAGTTAAAGAGTATGCAAAACTTAAAGGTTTTGATAAAATTACAGCCATCTGGCAACCACATAAATACTCACGCACCATTGATAATTTAGATGACTTTATTAAATGTTTTGAAGGGGCGGATGAGTTGATTATTCTTCCGGTTTATTCAGCCGGTGAAAAAGCACGTGATATTGACTTTAGAGAAAAATTTAAAGCATATAACTTAACCTTGGCGGATACTGTCCAGCGCGCTAATAACATAGTAGAAATTGTAAAAGATGATGCTGTTTTAGAAAGTGTTGATAAAGGTCTTATTATCGGTTTTGGTGCGGGTGATATTACGTATAAAATAAGAGGAATATCTTAATGGGTTATGCCTTAGCCATTGCTGCTACTTTAGCATTTTTTGCAGCACTACATTTTTTTACAGAACTTAAAGCGAAGATGAAAATCGGTATCGCATTAGCACTTTTGTTTATTACGATTTTTGCTACGGCTTATAATGCTTATTCTCGCGAACAACGCACCCACGCCTTGGATGTAGAACTGCGTTACAATCAAGGTAAAACTCTAAAGTGCAATGGTATTGATGTGAACAATACAAACTTCAGTTTTTCAAATGGAACGCATACTTTCATTGGTAAAAAAGAGACACCAAATTACTCGATGATGATTAACACTTCTGTATGTCAATAGAGAAGTTTGAACATATATTCGATCAACTTGATCTGAGTGATCATGTTGAATCTTTCCGCTCATTTTTTTCTCGTCCTCAGAATCTCTACATTCAAGGTGATCAAGAACTTCACTATAAATATATTAGTGCCCTCGATGCCATTGAATTTAAAGCACCACCCAAACTTGTAAAATATGACACTTTAAAATCACATCTTAAAAAAAGTGGCGTACTTCGTTTTGAACAGATTTTTGAAGTTCTAAAGTTGGTTCGTTATCTACGGACGATGAAAAATGCCTCATATCAAGGCATCATTGGAACATGGATGGATAAGTTTGAATTTCCTGAAGCACTTCATGAGATAGACACTTTTTTTAATGAAAAAGGTGATTTTAAAGAAGATAAAGATGAAGATATTTATATCTTAGTTAAGCGTATCGCACAAATTAAAGCAGATATCGCCTCATCAATGAAACGACTACTCTTCACTCAAAAACTCTCTACTTATCTGGTAGATACACAAGTTCATTATATCAATGATGAAGAAGCACTTTTAGTTCGTGGTGGTTTTAACCACGTACTTAAGGGTAATATCATTGGACGCTCAAGTGGTGGTTTTTTCTATGTAAGTCCGGACAGTATTCGTAAAAGTAAAGAACAGATTAATGCTGTTAACAACGAAAAAGAGGCCCTTTTTTATGCGTATGCTAAGCGTTTTAGTGCAACTTTTAAAGAGTTACTTCCTTTTATCAGTTTTATCGATAAAGAGTTTGATAAGTTTGATCATTATCAAGCGCGCTCACTTTACGCGAAAAGCAAAAACTTAGCGATAGTAAAAAACCATAAAGATTCGGTTGTGAAATTGGACAGTTTCGAGCATCCTGCACTACATAAACCCAAACCAATCAGCGTAGACTTTTCTAAAAATGTTTTGATGGTGACAGGTGTGAATGCGGGTGGTAAAACCATGTTATTAAAATCCCTGCTTAGCGCGACATTAATGTCAAAATATTTGATACCCATGAAGATTAATAAACACAAGTCTCATATTGGTAATTTTAAACAGATTCAAGCGATTATTGATGATCCTCAAAGTGTTAAAAATGATATTTCAACCTTTGCAGGTCGTATGTCTGAGTTTTCCAAACTTTTTGGTTTGCATAATGCGCTTATCGGAGTTGATGAGATTGAGTTGGGAACAGACAGTGACGAGGCTGCGGCACTGTTCAATGTGATTTTAGAAGATCTCATTAAAAGAGGGCATAAAGTAGTTGTAACAACGCACCATAAACGACTGGCTTCTTTGATGGCACATCGTGATGATGTACAGTTGTTAGCAGCACTGTATAATGAGGCAGAACGCAAGCCAACGTATGAATTTTTAAGTGGTATTGTTGGTAAGAGTTATGCCTTTGAAACGGCAGCGCGCTATGGGATTTCACATGATATTGTTGAGCGATCAAAAAAGACTTACGGCACCAATCATGAGAAGTTAAATCAACTGATCGAACGCGGATCCCAGATGGAGCTTGAACTTAAAGTGAAACATCAAAAAGTTGATGAAAAACTAGAGACGATCCGTAATAAAGAGCAAGAATTAAATGATCTCAAAGCAGCACTTTTAGGTGAGCACGATGATAATCAAAAGAGACTCAAACTCTCTTACGATATCGCTATTCGCGAAGCAAAAGCAGCTGCAAAGGGCAGTGATATGGCAGATATCCACCGCGCTATGAATAAGGCAAATGCAAGCTTACCAAAAAGTGAAAAAAAGATAGAAAAAGAGGTCTTTGTTTTTAATGTCGGTGATAATGTTAAGTACCGTAAGCAGATAGGGACAATTATCTCTATGAAGAAAAAAGATGTGACTATCGAAGTAGAGGGTATGCGACTGCGTGTTAAATTGGGAGAATTACGACCTTCTGGAAATAGACCTAAGACAAGGCAGTCTGAAGTGAAACTCAACGTAAACAAAAGAAGTGGACTCAAGCTTGATCTTCATGGTTTGCGCGCTGAAGAAGCGTGTGAAAGAATGGATAAGTTTCTCTCAGATGCTTTGATTGATGGTTGGGATGAAGTGATTATCTATCATGGAATAGGCACAGGAAAACTCTCTTATGCCGTTAAAGAGTTTTTAAAAACACATCCTAGAGTGAAAGACTTTGGTGATGCACCTCAAAATTTAGGTGGTTTTGGCGCAAAAATTGTGAGTTTATAGTTTTTTATACAAACCTGTGTTAAAATCTCCAAAATATAAGGAGACTTGTGCACAATCTTCAAGACCTAATTCTTATGGGAAAAGAACTCGATATTGTTTATATTGAAGATGATCAATCCCTACAAAAAGAGACAAAAAATATACTAGAACGTTTTTTCAAATCCGTTACGACTGCCAATAATGGTAATGAGGGTTTAGATAAGATTAAAATTGGTGAATTTGATCTTATTATTACAGATATTGAGATGCCATTTTTAAATGGTATTGATATGTGTAAAGAGGTCAAAAAATTTAATCCGCAAACACCAATTGTTGTGATTTCTGCGTACTCAAATACAGACTACCTTATTGACGCTGTTGAAGTGGGAATTAATTACTACATTTTAAAACCAATCCAAATGCCTCATCTTATTCAAACACTATATAATGTAGTGCAAAGTATTCATGACAAAAAGCTGGCACAATCTTTTGCAGATCAAGAAAAAGCAAATTTAATGTTGAAAAATAGTGAAAAAATGCTGAATGAGATTACCAACTCTAGCCCTAATCCTGTTATTGTTTACAAAGATAAAAAGATATTTTTTATAAATAGTGCATTTAAAGCCCTCTTTAATGCGGAGGAAATTGTAAATTTAGAAAAAAATGAATTGAGTTTGAGTGCCTTTGTCAATCAGCAAATGTCTGTTGATTCGGTTTTAAAAGAGAGTGGGGATTATTTAGACTATCTTGATGATCTTTCCAGCGCAACTGAAAAACGTAATAAAATCTCTATCAAAACAGCGCAAGGACGTAAAATATTTCTACTCTTTGTCTCTAATATTGACCTTGATGGTGCACAAGAGAGTGTGATGTATACTTTTAATGATATTACTGTTGTTGAGTATCAACGAATACAGTTGGATACTTATAATGAGCATATGTCTGATTTGACCTATTCTAAGTATAAAACAACGGCGCAATCAAGCGACTCTATCATTAATAAGTTAGATTTTTAATATTTGCTAGTAAAATGTCAAAAAACTAGTAAAGACATTTTATGAGCTACCTTCAAGACGTTGACCTTCTAAACAAATATGCCTACCACTATTACGTTCTCGATGATCCATTAACAACGGATGAAGTCTATGATGAACTCTATCATAAACTTGTAGCGTATGAGACAGATAATCCTTTAGAGTGTGTAGATTACTCTCCAACACAGCGTGTCGGAGACATGATAAGTGATGGCTTTAATAAATCAAAACATCTTTCACGTATGTGGAGTCTAGAAGATATATTTAATGTAGATGAGTTGGATAAATGGCTGACTAAGGTAGGCAAACTCTCCGAAAATATCTCATTTTATTGTGAACCCAAGTTTGATGGGGCAAGTCTAAATTTAATATATGAAGATGGAAAACTTCTACGCGCTATCACTCGTGGTGATGGGGTTGAAGGGGAAGAAATTACTCAAAACGCACGAGCAATTAATTCTATTCCTCTACGCATAGCTTATCAAGGACTTTTAGAAGTCCGTGGAGAAGTGGTTATATTTAAAAAAGCCTTTGATAAAATTAATGATGAGCGCGCTAAAAATGAGGAAGCACTGTTTGCCAATCCAAGAAATGCAGCAGCAGGCTCACTTCGTCAATTAGATGCTAAGATTACAGCCTCACGAAACTTAGTTTTTCTGCCTTATGGATTGGGTGAAAACTCTTTAGAAATAGAGCTACTGAGTCAAAAGATGGAGTATATCTATACTTTAGGTTTTAGACGTCCTCCTGATGCAAAAGAGACTAAAGGTTTTAAAGAGATAGAAGCTTTTTATGAGAAGATGAGAAGTGAACGTGATGCTTATGAGATGATGCTTGATGGTATGGTAATCAAGGTCGATCAGATAGAAGCGCAAGAAGAGATGGGATACACTGTGAAGTTTCCACGTCATGCTTGTGCGTATAAATTTCCAGCGATTGAAAAGATCACGACAGTGAGAGATATATTACTTCAAGTAGGACGTAGTGGGGCGGTCACGCCTGTGGCGATTGTGGAACCTACAAATATAGAAGGGGTTGTGGTTGAGCGCGCTAGCTTACACAACTTTGATGAGATTGATAGAAAAGATATTCGATTAGGTGATAAGGTTATTATCTTACGTTCCGGTGATGTGATACCTAAGATAACCAAGGTACTTACTCATGAACGTAGTGGTCTTGAAACTCCTTATCTTAGACCAACACAGTGTCCTATTTGTGAAAGTGAACTTTTAGATGAGGGCGCGCTGACAAAGTGTCAAAACCTTCAGTGTGAAGCGCGTGTTATCAATTCAATCTCGTACTTCGCCTCAAAGGCTTGTCTGAATATTGATGGTTTAGGTGAAAAAATTATTCAGGCACTTTTTGATAATAAACTGATTGCAAATGTTTTAGATCTTTACTTTTTAAAACTTGATCAACTACTAGCACTAGAGGGTTTTAAAGAGAAAAAAAGTAAAAATATTCTCAGCGCGCTGGAAAGCTCCAAAGGTTCTGAGTGTTGGCGTTTTATAAATGCCTTAGGAATTGAGCATGTTGGTGAAGTGGGTTCAAAAGAGCTGTGTAAAAACTTTGGTTTGGATTTTTTAGATGTGACCAAAGAACAACTGATTTCTATTGATGGTTTTGGTGAAGAGATGAGTGAGTCCCTTTTAGAGTTTATACGTGTAAACCGTGAGTTTATCATTAAACTTGAAGAGACACTGAAACCAGAACATATAAAGCAAGTAGAAGCGGCAGAGAATCCTTTTAAAGATAAGGTTATGGTTTTAACAGGTTCTATGAGTGAGTCACGTGGATTGATTAAAACTATGTTGGAGTCTTTGGGCGCTAAAGTGTCTGGGTCTGTGTCTAAAAAGACGGATTTTTTAGTGTATGGTGAAGATGCTGGTAGTAAATATGATAAGGCCATCAGCTTAGGAGTAGAAGCGATTACAGAAACACAAATGAGAGAGATTTTGAGTTAATGATTAAACTGCTTTCTATTTTTATATTACTTTTATCTCTTAATCTTTTAGCAGAAGAAGAAAATGATATCTATCTTGGTGTAGGAACGTCTATGGTGAGTTTTGATCATAATGATAGATTTGACAACTTAGAGCACTATCAAACGCACAGCTATAATATTTATGCAGGTGCTATTATGAATGAGTACTTTAGTGCTGAGATTCATTATTCCATGTATGATGACATCACTTCTGAAAAAAGTAGTACAAGCTATCGATCTTCTTTTAGCTCTTACAATATTGGTGTTTTAGGACTCTATCCACTACATGAAAAATATTTAAGTATATATGGACGATTCGCAGTGGGGGAACTACTGTGGGATGAATATGTTAACAGTGTTCAAAGTAGTGCAACAACAGCGACGGTTATTGTAGGCGGTGGTGTTTTGATTAAGCCAATACATAACTTAGGTTTTAGACTTTTTTATGAACGTTATAGTTTTGATTTGATTGACTTAGCGGGGACAGAGGAAAATAAAAGTGATGATACATTGTATCAGATGCTTTTAGAAAATATTGGAATATCCATAGAGGTAAGGTTTTAATGAGATTAGATAACTATTTAGTAGAAAACAATTTGGTTGAGAGCCGAAATAAAGCACAAAATGTCATTAAACAAGGTGAGGTGAGAGTTGGTGGGAATATTGTTCTGAAACCCTCCTTTAAAGTCAACGATGAAGAAGTTGAATTACTAAGTGAAAAGATATATGTCTCACGTGCGGCACATAAGCTCAGCGGATTTCTACCACTGCTACCTTTTAAAGTTGAGGGACTCAGTGCGCTGGATATTGGCTCAAGTACGGGTGGATTTTGTGAGGTACTTTTAGAAAATGACATTAAAAGTATTGTCGCTGTTGATGTAGGGAATGGACAACTTCATGAGAGTATCAAAAATGATGAAAGAGTCCGTTCTGTAGAAAATACGGATATCAGAGAGTATAAAAATGAAGAAACTTTTGACCTGATTACCAGTGATGTCTCTTTTATCTCTCTTTTGCATATATTAGATGATGTGGAGCGTTTGAGTTCAAAGTATATTATTTTACTATTTAAGCCACAGTTTGAAGTAGGGCGCGAAGCCAAACGTGATAAAAATGGGGTAGTCAAAGATGAAAAAGCTATTGCTAAGGCACAGATGGAGTTTGAAGACAATGTTAGCATTCGTGGATGGAAACTGATAAAAATGAGTGAATCTAAACTACATGGTAAAGAGGGAAATATTGAATATTGCTACTGCTATGAAAAAAATTAATACGATAGCTATTGGTGGCTTTGATGGAATGCATCTGGGTCATCAAAAGCTATTTTCACATTTAGGTGAGAAGGGTGCTATTGTTATTATAGATAGTGGTTTTGCGAATCTCACTCCTGATATAGAGAGACAAAAATATACTCAACATGAAGTGGTGTTTTATAAACTTGATGATATTCGTCATTTAGATGCAGCAGGTTTTATGGATAAATTGCACAGTGATTTTCCACAGTTGGCAAAGATTGTAGTGGGTTATGATTTTCATTTTGGAAAAGATAGATGTTATAAACACAGTGATATTAAAAATTATTTTGATGGTGAAGTAGTGATTGTAGATGAAGTAAAGGTTGCTGACATCTCCGTGCATTCCCATAAAATCAGGCATTTTTTAAAAGAGGGAAACATTAAAACTGCCAATCAACTACTGACACGAAACTATAAAATAAATGGTATTTCTGTATCTGGGCAAGGGTTAGGAAAAAAAGAGCTATTCGCGACAATTAATATACATCAAGATAGGTTTTTACTTCCTCGTGAGGGTGTCTACTCTACATTAGCGCGTATTAATGATGAAGAACATTCAAATCCCAGTGTAACATTCTTTGGACATCGTGTCAGTACAGATGGTCAGTATTCAATAGAGACACACATAATTGATAAAGATATAGGTGAAGTAAGTAGTTTAGAAATCAGCTTTTTAGATTTTATTCGCCCGAATGAAAAGTTTGAATCTTTAGAACTTTTAAAAAATGCTATACAAAATGATATAAAGCAGGCAAAAAGAGAACATTTACATCTGAGCTTATAAAAGTTTAATGATTAAATGGTTAAAATGGCGTTAATAATTAGGGGTGACCCTATCATTTTAAAAGGACGCTTATATGCCTGATTTGTTTCTATTTTTTGGTTTAATTAGTCACGACCATTCTTTCATCTTCTTATCGCACATGTTATTATCTGCGCTAATCGTTTTGGTTCTTGCTAAAGTTGCAATGTCTAACCTTCGTGTGGTTCCATCTGGTACACAAAACCTTATGGAAGCTTACCTTGGTGGTGTACTTGCCATGGGTACAGATGTAATGGGTCAAGAAGGCGCTCGTCGTTATCTTCCACTTGTTGCAACTATCGGTCTTTTTGTTGCTGTTGCAAATGTTATCGGGGTTATTCCTGGATTTGAAGCACCAACTGCAAGTCTTAATTTTACTCTTGCTCTTGCTGTTATCGTATTTGTTTACTATAACTTCGAAGGTATCCGTCACAATGGCTTAGTAAAGTACTTCAAACACTTCTTAGGTCCAGTTTGGTGGTTGTATTGGTTAATGTTCCCAATTGAAATCGTTTCTCACTTTTCACGTCTTATCTCTTTATCTTTCCGTTTGTTCGGAAATGTAATGGGTGATGATATGTTCTTAATGGTAATCTTAATGTTGGCTCCATGGTTGATGCCAACGATTCCTTTTGCACTACTATCGTTTATGGCACTTTTGCAAGCGTTTATCTTTATGATGCTTACATATGTTTATCTTGGATCTGCTGTATATATCAGCGACGACCACTAGTTAAACATCTATGAAGCGAAGCTCATTTGACTCTCTCTTGAGCTTTCTTCTTGGCGTATCTTGGGCCTTCATCTTAGTTGGTGCCTTTTTCGTTTTTAAAACCTTCCTATTTTTAGGATTTTCTACCTCACTCTTTTTCTCTATTATGTTTGTATTTTTTGGAATGTTTATGATGCTGATTTTAGAAGCTTTGGCTTTGTATAAAAAGAAGTATTTAGAAACTGTAAGACAGACTGAGATATTAGAAAAGCTATTGGTGAAGATGGATTTAGAAGATCCTATCGACTCTTATTAAGACCTCTTAAAACCTCTTTATACCTTTCACGTATTTATCTTTTATTCATTGCCTTAGAGATCTCTTCTAAGCGGTTCTCACTCTTTTGATGTCCATAAGCAACGGCAGGTTTATCATTGGTCTGATGGATAGGAATAACAAGTGCCAATATAATCATAATCATGGCAAACATAACAGAGCTAAGCAGTGTAAGTACCAGTTTTAGATTATAGTCTTGCATATGTACTCCGAAGTGATTAGATAAGTTAACAATCGGAATATATGGATATTTATTTAGGAAGATGCAGAGATTAAAGTAAGATGTGATGTAGAGGTGATATAAGTAAGCAGTGAAATAGGCTTGCTTAAAATGAAAGCCTATTAATTAAGAGATCTTTCCATGTTTAACAAGCTTACGTACAAGGTTCATATTTTTCATAACCTTTGAGTAGTATGGATAGTTTCTCATTCCACCGTTATAGCCACTGACTGTCTTAAAATAGTCTTTTCTTGAACTGTTTAGCATTACAAGATAGTGTGCCGCAACGCGCGCAGAAAACTCTATATCACTCAGTATTCTATTGGCAACCTGAATGTCACTTAAGTTGGCAATCCATGCCATATTTGGTACACGAATACCAACAAATCTTGCGGTAGCTACTTGAATTTGCATTACTCCTAAAGAAGCCTTAGTCAGTTTCTTACCATGTTTAACATCACCAATGATATGTTTACCGGCACTGCTCTCTGTTAAACAGATAGCTGAGATAGTATTTTCATAGGTAAGGCCTTGTTTATTGGGTATAGTTCTTGCTACATCTCTAACAGTTTGTAAGATATGTAACTGCTCAGCAGAAATAGCAAATAGATGGATAAAACTAAGTAATAATACAGATAGTAATTTCAAATTAGACGACCTTTTTTTTAGTTGTGAAATTATAACTAAAATGGGCACTTAAACTATATTGTTAATCATCTATTTACTTTCCTTAAGTTTAAAATATTTTTACTACGATAAAACCCTATATTAAGAACTTTGCTGTTTAAGGTTTAAATACTAAATAGAAGATGAAATAGTTATTATTTTCTAATTTAAATTTTAATTTAAGGTTAAAATTACTAAAAGTAACATATTGTGAAGGAATTTTATTGCGTTATTTGTTTTCTATAATTTTGTATATATCCACTATCCATGCACAAGATAGTATGAATTTGGCTTTTTTAAGTGCCCTTAGTAAAGAAGCAACACCTATACTACGTATAGAAAATAGCTTTTTTGAATGTACCCCTTATGGAATCTTAACGCTTAGTGAATTGGTACTACGAAAAGAACTTTCACTGTCATGCAAAAAAGAGTTGGAACTTTACAAACGACAACATCCTCATGATTTACGATTTAGTTATAAACATCTTAAAATTGAGCAGAAGTATCACTTTGATATTATAAAGAATGAGTGTATTTTATATTCTAGTGGGCAGGTGAGTTATTCAGAAGTATTGCTCAAAAATGGTTTGGCGATTATGCGACCACAATTCAGAGATGATATATGGAGATATAGACATAAAAAAGCTCAGGATTTTGCAAAGATTGAGAAAAAAGGTGTTTGGGAAAATAATATCGTTAATATATGTATTACAGAGCTATATAAGGATTAGCTCTGTTGTTCATTGGCGCTGGTCATATAGATCCAAAATTCTTTATGTGATCTTCCCTGATTAATAAAATAAATCTGTAAGATTACTACACGATATAAAGTAACAAGCATTTTAACATAGGGGATTAAAAGTGTTAGTGGCATCCACCACTCTTGTTCTTTATCTCCCTTTGAATCCATCATCTCTTGCATACCGATGACATTACTAAGATAGAATCCAAAAAGCATTGAAAAAGTAAAGTTTAATATAAGCCCAAAAAGAGCATACGCCATAAAATCTTGTTCTAACATACCAATAACCATCTAATCTCGCTTATTTATTATAATTTGAAATAGCATCTTCTAAAATTTGAGTTGCTACTTCTTTGTTTTCATAGTTTTTAACTTTGACCCATTTGTTGGGTTCTAACATTTTATAGGTCTCAAAAAAGTTTTTGATTTTTGCTAATGTGTGTTTTGAAACATCTGTGATATCTTGAATTTCGTCAAAACTTGGATCAATTTCAGAAATAGGTAGTGCAATTAGTTTTTCATCCATGGCACTTTCATCTTCCATAAGAAGTGCTCCAATAAGACGACACTTAACGATACTTCCAGGGATAAGAGGGTATTCAGTCATGACCAGTACATCAGCACAATCGCCATCTACACAAAGTGTTTTATTAACAAAACCATAATTTGCTGGGTAATGTATAGATGAATGCAACATACGTTCAACAAGAAGAGATCCATTCTCTTTTTCAATTTTGTATTTAACATTTGAACCAGCAGAAATTTCTATAACAACATTAATATTATCAGGGTTTTCGCCATAATTTATCTTATCTAAGTTCATATGTTAAAGACTCCCTATTTTCTAAATTGGATTGTATCTAAAGCTTTCATAGGCTTGACTAAAACGTAACACTAATAATTATTATTAGGGGTAAAGTTCAGACATCAAATTACTTTAATACTCTTTATAATATGATGTCTAATATATTTTATAAAGGTGAACTATGGAAACAAATCTAGTTTTCGAAGGATTCAAGTTTATGGCTCTTGGTATGGGGACGGTTTTAACTTTTCTTATATTAATGATCTTCGCTATGAATCTTATGTCAAAAGTTATTCACAGGTTTTTTCCTGAACCAACAGCAGCTTCTGTTGATAGTACTCAAAATGCTGGAAACAACAATGCTAAAGTAGCAGCTATTAGTGCTGCCGTACAGTTTCACAAAAATAAAAAAGCTTAAGGGTTACAATGGCTAAAAAATTTATTGATATTATGGATACAACCTTTAGAGATGGTTTTCAATCTGTCTTTGGTGGTCGTGTACTTATGGACGACTTTTTTCCTGCAGTAGAAGCAGCAAAACATGCAGGTATTACGCATTTTGAATTCGGCGGTGGAGCACGTTTCCAAAGTCTTTACTTTTATCTTAATGAAGATGCATTTACAATGATGGATCGTTTCCGTGAAATCGTTGGTCCTGATGCAAATCTTCAAACACTTTCACGTGGTGTAAATACAGTTATGCTTGATACTGGTAGTAAAGAGCTCATCGACTTACATGCAAAAATGTTCAAGAAACATGGAACAACGACCATTCGTAACTTCGATGCTTTAAATGATATTGAAAACCTTAAATACTCAGCTGACCGTATCACTCACCATGGTCTTAAACATGAAGTAGTTGTAACAATGATGGACTTACCTCCTGGATGTCATGGTGCTCATGATGTAGAGTTTTATGAAAAAACACTTCGTGATATCTTAGATTCAGGTATTCCTTATGACAGTATCTGTTTTAAAGATGCTTCTGGAACATCAAGCCCTAAAAAAGTTTATGAGACTGTTAAAATGGCACGTAAATTGGTACCTGAAGGGACACATCTACGTCTTCATACTCATGAAACTGCTGGTGTTTCAGTTGCGGCTTATATGGCAGCACTTGATGCTGGTATTGATGGTATTGATATGGCAGCTGCACCGGTATCTGGTGGTACTTCACAACCAGATATCCTTACGATGCTTCATGCAACTAAGGGTATGGATTATGATCTTGGTGGTTTAGAAATAGCAGATATCCTTACTTATGAAAAAGAAGTTCAAGCTTCTTTGTCAGACTACTTTATGCCACCGGAAGCGACTATGGTTTCACCTGTGATTCCATTCTCACCGATGCCAGGTGGTGCACTGACTGCTAATACTCAAATGATGCGTGATAATGATATCTTAGACCGTTTTCCAGAAGTTATTGAAGCAATGCGCGAAGTAGTTGAGCGTGGTGGTTATGGTACATCTGTAACACCTGTTTCACAATTTTACTTCCAACAAGCATTGAACAATGTTATGCAAGGTCCTTGGAAAGCAATCGCACCAGGTTATGGAAAAATGGTTCTTGGTTACTTTGGTAAAACACCCGTTGCACCAGACGCAGAGATTGTTAAAATTGCTGCTGAGAAGTTAGGACTCGAGCCTACGACTGAAAATGCAATGGATATCGCAGATCGTGATGAGACAAAATCTTTAGCTTACTGGACTAAAAAACTAGAGGAAGAAGAGATTGAAATCACTGATGAAAATGTATTCATCGCTGCGGCATGTCAAGATAAAGGTATCACTTTCTTAAAAGGTGATGCAGAAGTTAATGTTAGAAAATTATCAACAATGGAAAACGAAAATTCAGGAGAAAATATGGGTTCAGGATCTTATACAGTAGTAGTTAATGGTGAAAAATTTAGTGTTCAAGTTGCAGAAGGTGACGCAGATATTCAAGTAACAGCAGTTAACGGTGAGAGCGCAGTTCCATCAACTTCTACAGGTGGTGATTCACTTAAAGCACTTCTTCCAGGTGCAGTTTGGAAAATTGTTGCTAATCCGGGTCAAAGTGTTCAAGAGGGTGATGTAATCCTTATTTTAGAATCAATGAAAATGGAAATCGATGTTGTTGCTCCTCGTGGTGGTGTCGTTCAATCAATCAATGTAGCTGTAAACGATAAAGTCGTTGAAGGTCAAGTTGTAGCAGTATTAGGTTAATTTATGAAACATATTGTTCTTAAATTTTTAGCACTTATGATGTTTCTAAGTGCCTCTTTATATGCAAATGCTCCAGCAGGAGATGAGACTTATTCAGTGCATAAAGAAGAGACGTACAAAGCACAAAGTATGATGGAAATGGTAAATGGCTTTATCTCTTCAACGGGTATTGTTGCTTTTATTTCTCCAGATCCAGATGAATTAGATCAACATGGTCAAAAAATGAGTGACTTTCACAAAGGACTGGGTCGTATTATTATGATTCTTATTACTTTTGGACTGTTCTATTTAGCTATTGCTAAAGGATTTGAACCTCTACTACTATTGCCTATCGGTTTTGGTGGACTATTGGCAAATATTCCTGTTGCAGATATAGCGGGACCGCATGGTTTCTTAGGTGTTATCTATAGTATGGGTCTATCAAATGAGATGTTCCCGATTATCATTTTTATGGGTGTTGGTGCAATGACGGACTTTGGTCCTCTTTTATCTAACCCTAAAACTGCACTACTTGGTGGTGCAGCTCAATTTGGTATCTTTGGAACATTGGTTGGTGCAGTTGCATTAACGCAGTACACAGGTTTGGTTGATTTTACTATTCAACAAGCATCAGCAATTTCAATTATTGGTGGGGCAGATGGTCCAACATCAATCTTTATTGCTACCGCACTTGCTCCTGAACTACTAGGTGCGATTGCGGTTGCTTCATATTCATATATGGCGATGGTTCCAATTATTCAACCTCCAATTATGAAAGCGTTAACAACAGATGCAGAGCGTAAAATCAAAATGACAACTTTACGTCATGTTTCACGTTTAGAGAAACTTGTTTTCCCTATTATGGTTTTAACACTTGCTATCTTAGTCCTTCCAGAGTCTACACCACTAATTGGTGCGTTTATGTTTGGTAACTTCTTGAAAGAGTCTGGCGTGGTTGATCGTTTATCTGATAC
Organism: Sulfurimonadaceae bacterium; assembly: GCA_016744905.1. GTDB lineage: Bacteria > Campylobacterota > Campylobacteria > Campylobacterales > Sulfurimonadaceae > BB10. The sequence continues at coordinate 19,123 of JADGDM010000048.1, forward strand.
ATTACAAAATGCTCTAATTAATATCGTTACTATCCTTCTAGGACTTGGTGTTGGTTCTAAACTGGCAGCAGATCAATTCTTAGTTGGTGATACTTTAGCAATTCTTGCTCTTGGTATTATCGCATTCTCTGCAGGTACTGCAGCGGGTGTACTTATGGCTAAGATTATGAATATGTTCCCAGGACATAAAGTGAATCCATTAATCGGTTCAGCAGGAGTTTCTGCGGTTCCAATGGCAGCGCGTGTATCAAATAAGGTTGGTATGGAATATGACAGATCTAACATGCTTCTAATGCATGCAATGGGTCCAAATGTTGCGGGAGTTATCGGTTCAGCAGTTGCTGCTGGTGTGCTTCTTTCAATCTTCAAATAGATAAGAGTTTATCTCTTATCTGTACAGTAGTTTTAACTACTGTACACTCCTTCTTTTAATTCAAACTACTAACAATTTAACTATTATGGGCTTTCATAACTGAAATAATCAATGGAATGATATTATGACTTTTTGTCTTATCGATAAATCCATCAGCACCTAAGACTTCAGCCTCACGTTTATTATTTTCACCTGTCATAGAACTATTAACAATTATTGGTATTCCAGCGGTCATAGGGTTGTCTCTTAATGTTTTAATAACTGTAAAGCCAGACATCTCTGGCATTTCGATATCTGTAATAATAGTAGGAACAGTTTTTAATGGCTCAGGAAGAGCACTAATATAATCTACTAAGAGTTTTCCATTGTCAAATATCTTATATGAAATATTTGATTTCTCGAAAATTTGTCTAAGATGTCTTTGTGCTGTTTTGGAATCTTCTGCAATAAGTACTTCTCCAACCTTAAGCGCCATCGGAATCTCAATATCTTCTAGATTAGCAGGTGATGCACTCACATCAACCATTGCTTGAGGTAGAACATCTGAAAGAAATTTCTCATAGTCTAAAATAAGACAAAGACTACCATCTTCAAGACGGGTATCATTCATAACCACACCATCATCACCCATACGGTAACCTTCTGGTGCATGCATCTCATTCCAATTCTTTTTAATAACACGGTACGCTGACATGATACGTAGACCAATAATGATTCCATTAAAGTCACAAATCAGTATATTGGAATTTTTGATTTGCTCTTTATCTAGGATATTATTTAACCAAGTAGGCAGGTTTAAAATCGGAATTTGTGTTCCACGAAGGATAATAGTGCCTTCTAAAAGTGGATGTGCACCTGGTATTTGTGTGATTTTATGACGTTTCGCTTCAACTACTTCACGCGTTTTAAAAACATTAATCGCGTAAAAGTTTGAATTTTCTTTATCATTGACTTTAAAAACTAAAAGTTGGAGTTCATTGTTTTTGGCTAAATTGGTGGCAGCATCAACATGATCAAGTAGTGACATTAGTTATTCCTAATAATTAATTCATTATATATTAGGTATATAA
>JADGDM010000006.1 GCA_016744905.1 Sulfurimonadaceae bacterium
CTCAACTATCAAGATCCCTGTGCGCCAAGCTTAGAGGTACGACTGCAAGAACTTTTTGGGATGAGTGAGACACCCAAACTTATCTCAAATCAGTTTCCACTCACCATCATCTTGCTCTCACCAGCGCACCGCCCCATGCAGGTGACAAAAGATCTGAAAAGTTTTTGGGAAAATACCTACGCAGAGGTAAAAAAAGAGTTACGCGGAAAATATAAACGACACTACTGGCCAGATGATCCACTGACCGCCATCGCTACAAGTAAGACAAAGAAAAATATGTAATTACACTATTTCTACATTATATAAATTTATAATACCCTCATGGAAGACAGAAGTTCTCAAGACTTCTGCCTTTTCTACTTTGAAGGTGCCTTATAAAAAGGCCAACTTCTTAAGATTTCTTATTCAGGGCATTTGCTTGCTCTGATATCTCCTTAAAACTACTGTATTGGAACATACACCTCAGTTAATATTTTAGAAGCATCTTCTTCATACAGTCCATTAAGATACTTTTCAAATGCCGGTTCATCTCTAGGCGCATAACCGTTTTCACCTATCCAAGTATAAATTCCATACCATGCTTTTTCAGCCTCTTTAAAATCACCTCGATAAAGTATCTTTGCATACTTTCCACCAACAATACTTTTGCTTTCAAAACCATAATCACAAAGTACATCCACCTCTTCTTTAGTCCATGCCAGCGCCGCATCATAACGAAGGTTTTCTTCTAATTCAGCCTGAGGATCATCATGACAGATACCAATCGCTTCTGCATTGCCTTGACCTAAAAGCACCTCTTTTTTTGGTGGATTTTTTTCAAACTGGCTACGCAGATCTTCCATGGACGCACTTAATCGTTTCCATGCGCGCTCAGAACTACTTGTGTAATCTCCCAACTCTCTTGTAAAAACTACAAAACTCTCTTCTCTTAATACTATCTCAACCGCATTCATATGACTATCCTTATATATCTTTGGTAATATCTTGGCACTACGCTTGTACGCGCTTGGTGTGGTGCCAAAACGTTTTTTAAACGCTTTTAAAAACCCAGTAGGTGTATCAAATCCAGAATCTAGTGCAATATTTATCATGCTTTTGTTCCCAGTAATCAACTCAGTAGATGCTCTTAGAATACGTAACCGTGCCCTATAAGACATCACAGATTCACCCATGTGCAGTTTAAAAACTCTACTAAAATGGAAATGTGAATAACCTGCAATTTTCGCCAATTGAGCAAGATCTAATCTCTCGTCAAGATGTTCATGTATATACTCAGTTACTTTTCTAATCTGCTGATTCATTCTACTTTTCCATTTTATGATAGTGACAGTATATGGGGATTGGTTTGGTTTGTCTCTTCCTAAATTGCTAAAGTTTTATCTCTACACTTTCTTCACACTAATAGATATTATAATACTCCCATGAAAGATAGGAAAGGGGTTGATCAAACTCCATGAAGCTTTTCTATCCTTTCGAACACTCCTTAGATTTCCATTCAGAGCATTTTTTTTCATTTCTTGCTCTGAATATTTACCCCGCTACTTTTTTGGCATACTTATGTAATAACGCTCCACTCTATCTCTTGCCCACTGTGTTTTACGCAGAAATTTTAGACATGATTTTATAGAAGGTTTTTCATTAAAACAGTTGATTTTTACCATCTTATCTAGGCGTTCCCAACCATAATGATCCACCATCGCTATCAATATTTTCTCCAAGGTCATCCCATGAAGAGGATTATTTTTATGTTCTTCACTCATAATTTCTCTTTTTTATAACTATATCCAAAACTTTAAAAAATCATTTCACTTCCACACTTTCTTCACACTTAATAGACCTATAATACTCCCATGAAAGATAAAAGACCTTGAGCTTCACTCCCTCAAACTTTTATCTCTTCTAGTCCTTAAGATTCAGAGCATTTTTTTTTCATTTCTTGCTCTGATACTCCTACATACTTACTACACACTTTTTCTTTATAATTCATCATACAAAAATGTATCGGAAGACTCACTCACTTTTGGTGCTTTTTTGGTTATTATTATGCATCTAGATTCTTATAAGGAACTCTCTATGTTTGTAGAACTCGCCCCCGTTACTATCATCTCCCTTGCTGTTATCTTTGCTGTTATTGTTTTATTGGTTAAAGGTATTAAAATTGTTCCTCAGTCTCACGCCGTTGTTATTGAACGTCTGGGAAAATACAACCGTACACTTGAAGGTGGTTTTCATATCATCATCCCTATCATTGACTCTGTTGCACTCAATGTCACCAAACAAGAGCAGACCATAGATATCCCTGAACAGAGCGTTATTACCAAAGACAATGTAAATATCAGCGTTGATGGTATCGTTTTTATCCAAGTTGAAACAGCTAAGGCTGCGGCGTATGGTGTTGTAAACTTCAAGCGCGCCATCGGAAATCTAGCAACCACCACCCTACGCGCCGAAATCGGAAAGATGGCACTTGATGAAACTCTCTCTTCACGTGACACCCTAAACCTCTCTATACTCACTGCACTTGATGAAGCCTCACAAAAATGGGGAATCAAAACCATGCGTGTGGAGCTTCGTGATATCTCTGTACCCAAAGAGATCGAAGATGCGATGAACTTAGAGATGAAAGCGGAGCGTGAGAAACGTGCCATCGAACTCACTGCCACCGCCAATAAAAAAGCGACGATTCTTGAAGCCGAGGGTGAAAAACAAAAAACCATTCTTGAAGCCGAAGCGATTCAAAAGATGGCAGATGCCCTGCGTTATGAACAGGTTGCCATTGCAAAGGGTCAAGAGACCGCCATGGAATCAATCAATACTGCCATGGCTAAAAATGAAAAAGCCGCAGAATTTCTACTCGCCAAAGAGCGTATCCTTGCCTTTAAAGCCTTAGCGGAGAGCAACTCTAAAGATAAGGTAATTGTCCCTTATAACACCGCTGAGATGATTGGTTCACTCTCGGTCATGAAAGACTTTGTTGGCATCTCTGAGGCAACCAAATAGATGGAAGCAGTTAACTGGTCTTACCTTCTAGGCTTTGGTATTCTTCTTATCGGTTTAGAGGCTTTTTTCATGTCTTTTTTTCTACTCTGGATAGGTTTTGGTTTTATCATCGTTGCACTACTGAGCTATGGTGATTTTTTTCACAGCGCGCTGGCTCAAATAGCGGTTTCTCTACTAGTAGGCTTGATACTCGCCCTACTTTTAAGAAAATGGAGCAGTGAGTTACTTACCAAAACAGAAGACAATCATGAAGAGAAAATCCATCAAAGTGGCATCGGTGAAGTTCAAGGAAAGTCAATAAAAATGGATGGAACCTTTTGGCTGACTGATGCAGATTTAAGTGACTACAGAGATGGAGATAAGGTTGAGGTTATTGATATTGTTGAGAACAAAGCGATACTTAAAACAGATAAATAAGCTACACTACTCTTTATGAACGAACTTAAATATATAAAACATTATCCTCAAAGCACACTCACTCAAGTGCATGCTTTGATTGATTCAGGAAACCTCAGCGCCCATCTACAAAAAAAATACCCTCAGGCACACACTTTTAAAACTGATAAAAATCTCTTCAATTATACCCTTGATCTAAAAAATGAATTTATGAAAAAATCAAATCCCCTCTCAAAAGTGATTTATGATGGAAAAATAAATGTTATTCATAATGCCTTAGGCACACATCATTTTATTTCTCGTGTTCAAGGGGGGAAATTGAAGGCTAAAAATGAGATTCGGGTTGCATCGATATTTAAAAATGTACCTGAAGAATTTTTGCGCATGATTGTGGTGCACGAGTTGGCACATTTTAAAGAAAAAGAGCACAATAAGGCTTTTTATAAACTATGCGTATATATGGAGAGTGATTATCATCAGTTGGAGTTTGATTTAAGACTCTACCTCACCCATATGGACATATATGGGAAGATAGAGCAGTGGAATAAAACGACTGCTTAAAGTGCTTTTTCCGCAGCGATAAGTGCGACCACACCATCATACATATCTTGAACAGCCTCAACTTCAGTGATGCCTAAACGACGGCGATTACTGATGTCGTAGATACCGCCTTCACTCTCAGAGTGTTCTCCATGGATACCACGAATTTGAAGATAGTATTTATCTGTAATGGCTTTAAACGCTTCCATATCAGCCGCGAGTTTTGGTAGAGCAATATGCACACTCGCACGCATCGCCGTTCCAAGATTTGTTGGACAACTGGTGATAAACCCTAGGTGATCACTATAAGAAAATGGTACCTTTGTTTCGATACTTTTAATAGCACTCACCAGACGGGTAAATACCTCTTTAATATCTCCACCTTGTTGCATAGAGATAATACGAAGTTGATCCTCTTCATTCACCCATACTAAGAAAGTTTTGTCATTATTATGATAAATTCCACGACCCTCTGGCCAGTTACGATTTAGTCCAACAGCGTCAAGAAAACGATCTCCCTCTTTAAATAAAAAGTGATCTTTAATCAGATCATCTTGAACCTCTTTTGACATCCCTAAAAGTGGATAATAATTTCCACTAAGTTCACCCTCAAGCGTTTTAAGTCCTGCCACAACACTGGCCTCAACATGATCGCGCTGCTCTTTAGAAATAGCGGGTCCTAGAGGCATATTGTCCATATTACGTCCCACGCGAATACGCGTGGAGACGATATATTTTCCTTCTGGATCGGGGTTTGGTGCATTTAAATCATCTGGATTAAGATTACTTTTGTGGGCATCTTGTTTTGTAAATCCATGATACTCTTCAATGATAGGGTCTAAAAGTGCACCAAAAAGCGCATACGATTCTTTATCTCCCGCATACACACCAATCCCACTGTCTAAGTTACGCACACCTGAGTTAATGGCTTGTTCTAAACTAAAACCATTGCTTGTCTTTTTATCTTTAAGTGCTTCAAAAACCTCTAGGCTTAAGTGTTTACTGAGTAACGATTTACAATCTTGTGGAAATTCTGGATAGTTCATTTAGTTGTCCTTTGTTTTAAAATTAAGTGTCAATTTACCTTGAGTACCAAGCTCACCTATCGTCTTCCAACGATCATGACAGTAGGATTTAAAATCATCATACTGTTCCGTATAAAGTTCCATCTGCTCTATTACTTCAAGCGCGCGGGTCAATTTTTTAAAATTTTCCAACTCGCCTTCGATAATTGCTTCGCATTGTTTAAGTAACAGAGGCGAAACTGGCATCTTCATTTTTGGTACTTCGCCCATCATTTAATCACCGTTCCAACCCCTTCGCTGGTAAATATTTCCAATAACAACGCATGTTCAATACGTCCATCAATAATATGCGCTTTTTTTACACCACCATTGACCGCATGTAAACAGGCATCTACTTTAGGAATCATGCCACCCGCAATCGTCCCTTTCTCTTTATAGCGATCAATCTCATCTTTTGTAAGGGTATGAATAAGCTCATTTTCACAATCCAGTACCCCAGCAGTATCTGTCATAAAAATAATTTTATGTGCTTTTAAACTGGCTGCAATATGGCCTGCGGCGATATCAGCATTGATATTAAATCCTGGATGCCCACTAATCGACGCCGTAGCAATAGGTGCGATCACAGGGATAAATTTTTCATCAATAAGATCATGAATAATCTTTGGATTGACCTCGGTAATATCACCCACATAACCATATTTTGCCATATCAACAGGTTGTGCTTTCAGCATTGAGGCATCTTTACCACTGACACCAATCGCTTTCGCACCATGTTCATTTAGTAGCGCGCTGATCTCTTTGTTGATACTACCCGAGAGTACCATTTCAACTACTTCCATGACTTGTGCATCAGTGACTCTCAGACCATCAATAAAGTGGCTATCCACCTGAAGTCTATCCAGCATTTTTCCAATAGCAGAACCGCCACCATGAACAATAACAGGCTTAATACCTACAAGATACATCAAGACAATATCACGAGCAAACTTATCTTTTAACTCAGGAGAGGTTTGTGCAGATCCACCATATTTGATAACAAAGATCTCATTGCTATAACGTTTGATGTAGGGTAAGGCTTCAAGAAGTATTTTGGCTTGATCTATTTTTTCTTTCATATTTTCTCTTTGCTTGAAAATTCAAACGCCATACAGAAGTATCACGCTGAAAGTATTGTACTAGAGAGTAATGTAAGAGTTGTGAAATATTTGTAAAATGTATAATTATCTTAAGAAGAAGGAAACCTAAGTGTAAAACATGCACCATTTCTTTCATTATGCACAGAGATACTTCCTGAAAGCTTCTGCTCCATAATCAACTGTGACATATAAAGTCCTATACCTGTTCCGCCTATTTCGGCCTTAGTACTGATATGGGGCTCAAATATCTGAGAGAGGATACTTTGATCTACACCACCCCCATTGTCACAAAAGAGTAGGACATTTTCACCATTTTCTTGTGATAAGGAGATATGGATACTTCTGTCTGAATTTTTACTTTCACACAGGGCATCTTTAGCGTTGTTGAGCAGATTTAAAAGTACTTGAGCAAATTCACTTTCTGATTTTTGTGCAAAAAATATCCCCTCTTTGGCATCTAACTGCACATCTATATGGTGATAATCTAAACCCGCAGAGACAATATTAATCGCTTGACGCAGTGCAAAAACAACATCAAAACGTTTATCATTTTCGTTCGGTGTAAAAAAGAGTCTGAAATCATCTATCGTTTGCGACATATATTTAATCATTTGATTGCCATGTGTCATCTTTTTTTCTAAATAGACCGCATCAAGTTCACCAAATGCCTGAGCAGACTCAAGGTTCATAAAGATGCCTCCGAGCTGTGCAAGAGGCTGTCTCCATTGATGGGCGATATGTCCTATCATCTCTCCCATTGAAGCCAATCTTGATTGTTGCATCATCAGATATTCTTGCTCTTGGCGCAGACGTATTTCCTCTCTTATTTCCTCTTGAAGTTGCTGTTTCATCACCTCATGTTCTGTCACATCTTTGGCGATAAGCTTAAGATAACGGCTATTAATATTTTTTGAAAGTGTTCCCGAAAATTCATAATTTCGAGCATCCACCAGTGCAGAAAAATTCTCAATCTGTCCACTTTTTTCAAGTGCGCTATACAGACCTATCCAGGTCTCTCCAAAAAGTGCTTGAGGAGACTGCTCTAACAAACCCTCTCCAAAATTCTCTTTGGCTTTACGGTTCATCCAATGTATTACTTGATGATTAGGCACATCAAATATCTCAATAATCGCCTCAGGAAGCAGATCCATAATCTCCTTGGCGTGACGCAGTTTAATCTCAAGCATCCGAGCAACATTGCCCTTGATATGCTTAAATATATCTCTATTGGTTAACAACGCACGCATTGCTCCATCAGTATCGCAAACCAAAACACGTCTGATATTACTATGACGCATCAGCTCAATCACCTCGGTTATCGCCTCTTGACTTGAAACAGAAGAGACAGGTGAAGACATCAAAGTCTGCACCTCTTGTGCAAGATCAAGACCATGATAACCCGCAGAGAGAATATCTTTTTCTGTCACAATTCCTATGGCTTTAAGCGCACTATCCGTGACAATAACAGAGCCTATTTTGGCCTGATGCATCAATTCACGCACGTCATTTAAGGTCTTCCCCTGCTCTACTGAAATCACACGTGCATCATGCTCTAGCAGATCCGCTACTTTCAAGTCAACCTTATACACATCCTCTTCTAAAAAACCAAAAAGATCCTCTTGTAAAACCATTCCACAATACAGACCCGCATCATCAATCAACACCAAGCGGCGGATATTATTGCTCACCACCAAATCAAAGGCGGATTCAACTGGTCTACTCTGATTGGCTGTAATCACTGGATGTATTGATAAAGGCATTACCGGTTGTGAAAAGTCCGTCAACTCTGCAAAGTGAGCAAGAACCAAACCCTCTGTGACGATACCTACAGGACGTCCCTCTTCAAGCAGCACCACGGAACCATTTTTGTTTTCCAACATAGAAGCCATGGCCTCCCCCAGTGTGGCACTCGAAGCGATCGAAAATCCAAGCGTATGCGCAATAGAAGATAAATCCCTCACCGCTTCTCCTTCTCATAAAGTTTGTAACCAATGGCAGCAATATTTTTTATCAATTCACTGTGGCTCTTTTTACGTAAGTTGCGTATCTGAGCGCGCAGGGCATCTTTGCTCATCACACTCTCTGGCCAGACTTCATACTGCAAGGCTTCATAAGAGAGTGTTTTTCCAACATTTGCGATAAAGAACTCCAAAAGCTGCATCTCTTTACGTCTTAAGTGCACTATCTCATCTTCATAAATCAGCTCTTTACGTACCATCTCATAACAAAAACCCGCCCCTAAATCAATCTCTGTCTCTACCAATAAGGTTCGATCTTTGTACTCATCAGCTGCTTTACTCAGCGCCTCCATTAACTCGGTACTGGTCACAGGCTTAACAAGGTAGCGCGTCAGCTCCAACTCAACAGCGGTTAATAAAAACTCTTTGTCTGTATAGGCCGTTGAGATTATAATACGGGTGTCATGATCACTTAAGCGGAGTTCTCTGGCAAAGTCTATACCACTTTTACCCGGTAGATTGATGTCAAGTAATATAATATCAGGATTGATTTTTTCATAAAGTTCTTGACCTATTTCTGCGCTTTGAGCAAGATGAAGGTTAGAGGTATAGCGTCTTAAAAATTCAGCCAAATATCCTTGTATCTCAGCATCATCTTCTACGTATAATAGGGTTAGATTTTTAATTTTTGAAGCGAAGAGATGGTGATCCATAGGGGGCCTTTATTTACAAGTAAATAGATAAAGCCTCTGGCTTAGGGAATTAAGCCAGTAAACTTTTAAGATTTTTCACACTGTAGAGTCTAAGGTTCTCATTTTTCAAGGCTTTTAACTCATTTGAAAAACCACGTTTTGAAAAAAGTACCAAGATATCTGCTTTTAGACCTAAGGTCTCTAACATATCTTGTAGTTTGGTGAGTTCTGCTTTTTTCATTTTGGCATTTGAATAGCGACAAATTCCTGCTACTACTTTTCCACTGGTTGTTTTACCCAAGATATCCAAGGTAAATTCTCTGTCCCAATACGCACCAAGGTCAATAAAAGCGTCATCTTTAAAAATTTGAAACAGATACTCTTGCGCTAATTTTGCGTAGACTTGTTCTGGAAATTCTGCTTTTCTATTATTAAAACGCTCTTTAATCTCTTCATACTCCTCTTTGACAATACCTTTAAACAATGGAGAAACAAAGGCAAACCAAAAACGTAAAAAAGGCATATCAAAGTTGTACTTGTCTGAGTTCTCTTCTGAATTGAGTTGACGTGAACTGATTACAGGAGAGCTATCACAAGTCAAGATATCATGTTGAACCAGAAAATCAAGTGCAGGTTGCCCCGCCTCTTTAGTAATACGTGCGCGCTTAAAAGCCGTATGACTCTGCGCATCACCCATCGCTAGACCCGTCAAAACTGAGTGATACAGTCTGTCACCCAAGGTTGTTTCGATCAGTTCTTGATGATAATGGTCATAATTATCTAAAATATTGTCTTTAATCAGTGTATACAGTGGCACTTCAAGGTCTATCTCCTCTTCTAAGCCACCAAACACAGAAAAATATTCCAGTGCGTTTTCCATGTTTTCAGGTTCATTAAGCGTACAAAAAGAGCGAAATTGTTGAAGTAGTTGAGGATTAGGTGATTTGATAGGCGTGCCTTTAGAATTATTTGTAAAATTATACAGTAATAATTAGTCTGCGTCAGCACTTACACTAACGTGTGTTATAATTTAAACATGAAAATCCTTATATGGTTACTACTATTTCACTACTCTTTACTCGCCTCATCGTATCTCACCCAGGATGTTTATGACCACAATAAAACCACCAAACGCTGGGTCGCACTGCCGTACGCCTTCTCAACTACTGCGGCAGGAACCAACTTTGGTGCCATTGCCATGTTCAATGGGTACTTACAAAAAAGTATCTCTATTGTTACCAGTGCCTACATAGGACTCAAAACACAAACCACACAAATTTCACCTGAGATACTCAATCCCAACACTTCCGAGCCAGAAGAAGCAAGAGCAAGTGGTTTTTTTATAGGTATCAATGGAATTCGAATTCCGCACTATAGAAGATGGTTACTCTCTGGTTATTTCTACTCCGCTTACGCACCCAATCAAAGCTTTTATCTTGATGGAAGTAATGATTCAACTGTAGAGAAAAATCGTATACAAATACAAGGTTATAATACTTGGGGATATATGGATATCAGATATGTATTGCCCATGGGTGTAAGCCGTAAAAAAGTACTGCCAATTATTCATCTAACCCGTGGTATTGCAGACAATCAAGCCATGCCAAAAGAGGGACAAAGTACGATTGGAATATCCCCTTTTTATCACTACTATAACGCAGAAATCATCCCAAATCAGCCCAGTTTAAATAGTAATGGAATCAGTCTCTATTTGGAGCATGAACATACCAACTTTCCTTCAAATCCCAGCAATGGATTTAGGTACAAACTGGAGTACACCCAAGATTTTGGAATTTTAGACAGTAGTAGAGATTGGAACAATCTTTATGGGAGTTTTTCTTTTTTTAAGAGCTTTGCCCCTTTTAGCTTCTCTTCTCAAAACACTTTGGCCTTAAATATTCAAAGCGCCTATTCACCTTCGTTTAACTACGCCAATAAAGAGAACCCTATCTACTATGAAGGACAAGAACCTTTTTATGGAAACAGTAGCCTAGGAGGAAGTAACCGCATGCGTGCTTATGACAGCAACCGATTTTTTGATAAGGCGATGCTTTACTATAGCGCTGAGTATCGTATGGTTATCAAGTCAAATCCTCTAGAAGATCAAGAGATATTACCAACAAAAATAGACTGGTTTCAAGTTGTTGCCTTTGTTGAAGCCGCTAAGGTCAACCCCAGCTACAATATTGCTCAATTTCATCAAGATATGAAACTCGATGTTGGTCTAAGTCTGCGTGCCTTGGCGGCTAAAATTCCTGTTCGTTTTGATATCGCTTATGGAGAAGAGGGCACCAATCTATGGGTGATGTTAAAACATCCATTTTGATATTTATCCAGCTATTATTTATATTCTTGTAAACTCAAAACACAGAAGGTTTTTTATGCTCAAAACAGTACTTATTTTTATACTCTGCCTCTTACCATTAAGCGCACTGGAACTGCCCACTATTGATGTGGAGGACAGTGTTAAACCCCATATCGTTATCTTTAAGGCGACCAATATTTTAGTGGACGAAAAGTCATCATATGAGATCAAATGGAAAACCACCCACGCTACTGATGTGCAACTCACTTATATCGGAAAAGTAAAAATATCAGGCAGTATCATCATTACAGAAGATGAATATAATAGAGGTCCTATTACCCTGACTGCTTCAAGCAGGGATAGTGATTTTTCAGACTCAAAAACCATCAATATGGGTGGAAAAAGTGAGGGTGGAGATGTTGTTATTTTCACCAAAGAATCACCGAGTACAAGAACCTATCAAAACTACAATACACGACCGTATCCAAGAAGATACTACCGTCCTTATAGGAGATATTAATGAGCCCCCAAGAGCGCGCTGATATCAAATCAAAAATTATTAATGATCTTAATTTTGTTAAAAAAGAGATAGCAGATCTACAAGAGAAAACAGCCCCCATCGCACCGGACTGTTCACTCGGTCGCCTCACACGACAAGAGATGATTCAAGAGCAACAAGTCTCAGAACACGCCTTACATGAAGCAGAGATACGCCTCAACAAACTCACCTTTGCATTTTCAAAAGTAGATAAAGAGAGTTTTGGAGAGTGTATGGAGTGCGAAGAGGATATCCCACTAGCGCGCTTGATGTTGGTTCCAGAATCCGTCTACTGTATGGAATGTGCGCGTGAAAAGTCGCTATAATCTTTACAAGAGAAACTTTAAAGGAGATACGTATGGTTAAAAATATTATTATCGGACTTATTATCGTACTTGCTATCGGCGGTATGATTTATAAAGCCACTGCACCAAATGACTATCAACACCCAGCTACACGCTAAAACTTCTATATTCTTCACATCTTGATTATTACTATTTTAATTGAGACTGAAGAATTTTCTTTATATATCAATATATCTTGATATAGTAATTTTAATACGTTACAATGTTTACATAAATAATTTCAGGAGTTTACGTGGAGACATTTTTAAAATCTATCTCAGCACTTAATGATGAGACCCGTCTTTTGATACTTCGATTTATCGATAAAAATGGAGAAGTCTGTGTTTGTGACTTACAAAGCTCTTTAGAGATGATACAGTCACGTCTTTCTCGTCACTTAAAGATATTAAAAGAGGCTGGCTTTTTAAAAGTTGAACGTAAAGGGACGTGGGCATACTACTCGGTTCGCTCTCCTCTTGATAGATTTCGTAGTGAAGCCTTTGAGGAGATCCGTTATCTTGAAATGGATATCCCAAAACTCAATAAAATATCGCATACAGGAGAGTGTACCCTATGAGTCAAAAGAAAAATGTACTAATTTTATGTACGGGTAACAGCTGTCGCTCCATCATGGCCGAGGCTATTTTAAATACCTACCTTGGTGAATGTGTCAGCGCGCAGAGTTCAGGCGTAAGTGCCAGTGGAAAAGTAAATCCTAACGCACAAGCACTTCTAGCGTCTAAAGGTGAGTGGAGAGAAGTTTATCATTCTAAGGTTATCGAAACAGTTTTAGACAGGGAGTATGATCTCATCATTACCGTTTGTGACAACGCAAAAGAGACCTGTCCTCTCTTTCCCAACGCCGTAAAAACCATCCATGTAGGCTTTGATGATCCTAGTGGAAAAGCAGTTGAAGAGTATGAGACAACGTACAACTTAATCAAAAAAGAGCTGCTTCCTGTCGTCAAATCGGAGCTCTGTTAAGATGTGGAAAGAGGCGGTTGACTATCTCACCTATAATCTTCTCAGTCTTGAAGGTCACGCAGGTGAAGCACTAAACTTTTTTATCTATGACACATTCAAAATATGGTTTCTACTCGTCACCATTATCTTTGTTGTCTCTTATTTGCGCACCCACTTTAACACCGAGTATGTACGCGCTCATCTGCAAGGGAAGTCACAGCTTTATGGCAATGTCTTGGCTGCTGTTTTTGGAATCATTACCCCGTTTTGTAGCTGTAGTGCCATTCCTCTGTTTTTAGGATTTATCCAAGCGCGTATTCCTGTGGGGGTGACTTTTTCGTTTCTCATCAGTTCGCCTATGAATAACGAAATCGCCATTGCTTTGCTCTTTGGTCTCTTTGGCTGGAAGATTACGGCGCTCTACATTGGCTTTGGTCTTCTCGTCGCTATTCTTGGTGGTTTTATCATCGGTCGTTTGGGTATGGAAAAATATATCTTAATGGATGTGAAACCAATGGAAGGTGAGTTAGACGAAGTGAAAATCACCCTGACTCAGCGTGAGCGTTTACAAGAAGCCTATGATTACACCAAAGAGATATTTCAAAAGATCTATCTTTATGTTTTGCTTGGTGTGGGTATTGGCGCACTGATTCATGGCTATATCCCAGCAGATTTTATAGCGCGCTACGCTGGTGCAGACAACATCTTTGCTGTACCACTGGCGGTGTTGATGGGTATCCCAATGTATTCAAATGCAGCAGGTGTCATGCCTTTGGTTGAAGTGCTTACTTCTAAGGGGATGTTACTTGGAACCGCACTGAGTTTTATGATGGCAGTTACCGCGCTGAGCCTGCCAGAAGCCATGATACTCAAAAAGATTTTACACATAAAACTGATTGCTACATTTTTTGGGATTGTAGGTCTTGGAATTATTGGTATCGGTTATCTATTTAATTTTATTTTATAAGGAAAAATATGTTTCAAATTAACAATACTGCGCAGGGCGTGAACGCTGTTTTAACAGGTTTTAAAAGTCAAGAGTTAGAGAAAAAGATACAAGATTGCCAAGACGGTAATTGTAGTTGTGAATGTGACCCAGAAATCATGTCAAAAATTGAGGACATCTCATTTAGCAGTAGTGCCGATAGTGTCACCATTAATGTCAAGGGCAATATCGATGCTCAAACCTTAGCCCCTCTTATGCAAGAGTGTCTAATAGATAATAAGGAATAGAAAATGAAGATAGAGATATTAGGCACAGGCTGTAAAAAATGTAAAGACCTTGAGATAGTTGCCAAAGAAGCGGTCGCAAAGATTGGTGGTTTTCACAGTGTCGAAAAAGTTGAAGATATACAAAAAATCATGGACTATGGTGTGATGAGTACACCAGGTCTGGTTATCGATGGAGAAGTTAAAAGCACAGGTAAACTGTTGAGTGTAGATGAAGTCATCGCACTGATGAAGGGATAAAAAGATGCAAGAGAGCATTTTAGCACTGCTAGAGTCTCACTCCTACCTCACCTTTTTTGGTGCATTTGGAGCAGGAAGTCTAACTGCAGTTGCACCATGCTCTCTTATCTCTGTGCCTCTTTTAGTGGGCAGTTCTCTTGCCTTAAACAAAGACTTAGTGGGTAGAAAAAAAGTCTTATATACCTATGCTTTTGCCTCGCTTTTTGCCCTTGGTGTGATGATTAGCTTTTCTATACTCGGTTATATCGTTGCCAAATTTGGTGGGTTCTTCTCCATCGCTCCTCTTTGGGCATATATAATTGCCAGTATTTTAAGTATCTTCATTGGTCTTTATGCTTGGGGTGTTTTTGGTGAAATCGACAAATCATTTTTGATGCAAAAGTTGATTCACTACCGACTTTTTGGTGGTTTTCTAATCGGCATCATCTTTGGACTCGTCAGTACACCTTGCGCCTCTGCACCACTTATCGCCATCATCACCGTGGCCTCAAGTAGTGGATATATTTATGCCTATGCGCTTATACTCACCTTTGCCCTTGGTCACTCTATTTTACTTTTGGGCGCAGGTGTTTCAGTGGGCTTTGCACAGAGCATAACGTCCAGCGCACTGCTCTCAAAATTTTCAAATATATTAAACCGTCTGTTTGCCTTGATGCTCATTGTCTTTGGGCTCTATTTTGCATACAGCGCATTTTTACAACTTTAGGGAATATCATGAAAACACTATTTTTACTACTACTAAGTTTATCACTTTTTGCCAGCGCGCCAACACTTAAAGAGAGTCAGTACACGTATGTTAAAAGCAGTATAGGACAAGGGAAACCTTACTTTTTAGAAGTTGGAAGTAAGGGGTGTAAAAGCTGTAAGATTATGGGAAAAATGCTTTATAAAGCCACACAAAAATATCCAAAGTATCAGATCCATTTTATCAATGTCTCTAAAGAGCGAGACGCAGCGCAAGCCCTTAAAATCAGAATGATTCCTACTCAAATTATCTATAATGCAGTCGGCGAAGAGGTCTATCGACACGTTGGTGTTTTAGGCACACAAGAGCTAGAGACACTTTTAGAACAACACTTTAAAGAAAACTAGGAGCGCGCTATGTCTGGACACCATCATCACCATCACGAAGTCAGTGGAAAAAACCTTTTTATAACTATCATCTTAAATGTTATCATCACTCTCTCACAAGTTGTTGGGGGAATCCTCTCTGGCTCACTTGCTCTTTTAAGTGATGCTCTTCATAACCTCAGTGATGTTGTTGCCTTGGTTATCGCTTATGTTGCAAACAAATTAGCAAAGCGCACTGGAACACAGGAAAAGACATTTGGATACAAGCGCGCTGAGATTCTCGCTGCGCTTTTTAACGCTTCAGTCTTGATTTTTATTGCTATTTTTCTTATTTATGAATCTGTACATAAATTCTTTAATCCAGAAGCTATAAATTCCATCTGGGTGATTGGACTGGGTCTTTTAAGCATCATTTTAAATGCCGCCAGTGTACTACTTATCAAAGATGATGCACACGGTAATATGAATATGCGTGCTGCGTATTTACATCTACTAACCGATGTTATGACCTCTGTTGCTGTTGTTTTAGGTGGGGTTTTGATGTACTATTATCAACTCTTCTGGATTGATCCACTCATCTCTATCTTCATCGCACTGTACCTTATCAAAGCCTCAGTGGGACTTATCAAAGAGTCCAGTGCAGTGTTAATGCAGTTTGCCCCAGAATCTATCAATGTTGATGAAGTAATTTTATCTATCACATCACTCCCTGAAATAGAGAGTGTACATCATCTGCACCTTTGGCAACTTGATGATCATAATATCCATCTTGAAGCCCATTTAGATTTTAAAGAAAATGTAAATTTAGAAGTCTCGACACAGATAAGTAGCGCGCTGGAAAAAATCTTGCATGATACCTTTGGAATTGAACACAGCACTTTCCAGTGTGAGTATAACAGCACCCATAACAGAGCTGTTATTGCGCATTAGGAGTGGCAATGAATAATAACTTTTATATTCTCCATTATGAAGCGGGTGCGGAACATACACCTGTACCCACATGGGCCAGCAGTATGGACAATCCCTTTAATCTCCATGTTTCTGCTACAGACAGTATTCTGCGCACTGAGATAGAGACAGTCCCTGCGTGTTTTCAAGTTTTAGATGTTTTTACGCCTAAAGAGTGCCTAGGTATTATCAACACGGTTAACACCTTAGGCTTTACTCAAGATGCCTCAGTTTCTTTACCAAGAAACGTCCGTCACAATGAGAACCTTGTATGGATTGCAGATGATGCAACACAGAAAATTATTTGGCAACGCGTTGAAGCTTTTATCAAAAAAAGTCCTGATATTTTTCAAGGTCAAACACCCATCGGAATCAACCAACGTTTTCGTTTTTATAAGTATGGAGAGGGTGATTTTTTCAAACCGCACACGGATGGAGCTTGGCCGGGAAGTAAGGTTATCAACAAGAAGCTCATCAATGATGCTTGTGATGGTGCGTACTCTCAAATGACTTTTCTACTCTTTCTTAATGATGACTTTAAAGGGGGCGCTACGACATTTTATGTCAATAGAAATGATGCCTCTCGTCCAGCCTATACAGAAGAAGAGATGAAAGAAGTCTCCGTGCGAACACCCCAAGGCGGAGTATTATGTTTTCCTCATGGTACGCACCCCCAACACTGTCTACACAGCTCAAGCAAGATAGACTTAGGAGTAAAGTACATTATTCGTACCGATGTTTTATTTAAATAAACTCAAACACATACAGCGCTATAATTTTAAAAATCAAACTAATGAAATGGAATTTAATATGGACAACAATTACGAACTTATTCACAATACAGCAGAGAATCAATACGAATACCACATCGAAGGACATAAGGCGCGCTTGGTTTATGAAAATGACAATGGAGTACTTCATCTCACACATACCTTTGTACCTAAAGAGCTTGGTGGACGTGGAATCGCAGGGGCTTTAGTAAAAGATGTTTTTGCAGATATTGAGAAACAAGGATTAAAGATGAAGCCAGCGTGTTCTTACATCGTCAACTATGTAGAAAAACATCCAGAATTTGAGAACCTTTTATAGGGAACTCATAAAAACTGGAACACTAAATGCTTTAAATCCTTACTAATTAAGTAATAAAGGATTTAAAATGTTAAAATCACTTTACTCAGGTGTTTCAGGCCTTCAATCTCATCAAATTGCGATGGATGTTGAGTCAAATAATATCGCCAATGTTAATACAACAGGTTTTAAATACTCTCGTGCAAACTTTTCAGACCTTCTCGCACAGGTTAATCAGATCTCTACAGCGCCTCAAGGACAACTTGGTGGTAAAAATGCTGTTCAAGTGGGACTGGGTTCAACTGTCGGGTCAATGACACGTATCCACTCACAAGGTTCTATCCAGAACTCAGATAAAAATACTGATGTTGCCATCCAAGGTGATGGATTTTTCGTAGTATCAAGTGACAGTGGAAATACTCTAAAATACACACGTGCAGGGGATTTTAAATTCGATGCACTGGGTAACTTTGTGGATAATAATGGATTTATTGTTCAAGGTTGGTCACGTGATCCAGACACCAACAAAGTAGACTCAACTGCACCAATCTCAAATATCCAAATCCCACCTGGACTTACTACTCCCGCAGGTGCGTCAACGGTTATCGATCTAAAAGCCAACCTTAATTCAGGCGCTCTTGTTCAAAGTTTTGGTCCAACAACGGAACAAACAATGTACAATTATCAAGATTATCTCGATGCAAAAGTTGTTATAGGTGGAGGGGGCATCCCTTCAGCTACGCAACAAGCTGCCTTAGACCAGCATGACATTAATGTTGCCAATGAAGAAGATGTTGGAGTCATGTTTAATGGACTAGGTGAGTCAATGGCCCTTACTGAAGGAAAAGGTATGTGGCTTAGCTACAAAACAGCCTTCAAAACAGACACTATTCTTGCAACTGCTGCAAATACTGCTTATTCATTTGACATTAATGGAGTCTCCGTTTCCGGTGTTTTAGCAGCAGGTGCAACCGCAACTGAAAATTCTCAAGCCATCGCTCAAGAAGTAAATAAATACAGTGCAACAACAGGGGTTAGTGCCAGTATAAATGGTGCTGACATTAATTTTGAAAATGACAACTCCAGAGAAGGAGATACGGACTCCGCAAAAAATATTATTATAACCAGTGCCGCTACTGCTCTAGGGACAGGTATCACTGATACTGATCAACTGAATGCAAGTTCTGCAGTAACTGCTTATAAATATACTTACGATAAAAATTCGACAGAACTTCTTACCACTACTCCACCTGTGGTTCCAGGAACTGAAACGACATTTAAAAGTATGGAGACCTTACGAACTATTATTCAAGCCCATGCTAATCAAAGAATTTACGGTGATAATAGTGATAGTATTACAGTATCACTCAATGATCGGGGTCAATTTGAAGTAAAAAATCCTGGTGATGGCGATGCTACTATAGAGAATGTACGTTTTCAAATCACCTCTTTTTATGATGAAACCAATAAAGTAACAACGGCTCCACTGTTTGTAACTGCAATGCAATCACTTAATGGAACACTCACCGAAGGCAGTACCGGTATAAAGCTCTCTCAAGAATTTAATGCGGCGACACACGCTTCGAGTATAGATATTTTTGATTCTCTAGGTTCAAAGCATACGGTTACAATGAAGTTTAGAAAACTCGAAGTTGATCCAACAACAGGAACCACATGGCAAGTGGACTATTCTGTTCCTGAACCTGCTGAGATTAATACCCTTAAACCACTCAATGAAATTAGCGGTACTGTACGTTTTACCAACGAGGGTGCACTTTCCAACTTCACACCAACCAATCTCTCTTTTACAGGGAATAACGGTTCTGAAGCCAACCAAAATATCAACCTTAACCTTGGTACGGTGACTAAATTTGATGGGGTAACTTCATTTGATTCACCATCAACAACTTCTGGTATCTCGCAAGATGGTTATCCAGGTGGGGATTTACTTGGAATTCGTATTGATCAAAGTGGTACTTTAGTGGGATCATTCTCAAATGGTCGTTCATTTGGTTTGGCACAGCTTTCAATGGCAAAATTTGCAAATAATGAAGGTCTGGTTACTGATGGAGGAAATATCTATCTTCAATCAGCCAATTCCGGGGAGCCTATTGTAGGAACTGCCGCCAATGGGGGACGTGGATTTATTCAATCCAGTGCGCTAGAAGCGTCAAATGTGGATCTCTCTAGATCACTAACACAGCTGATTATTATCCAGCGTGGTTATCAAGCTAATGGTAAAACCATTACCACCTCAGATCAACTGCTTCAAACACTTATCGGGTTGAAAAACTAGATAAGGCACTTTTTTAGTCTAGCGCACTCAGCGCTAAGACGCATCAATCATCAACTCATTTTGAACAATCAACGTTAAATCGCTATTTTGAATCTGTGCATGATAGGTCATATTATTTTCACCCACATCATGATCCATCAATAACCAATCATCACTCACCACAAATGTGGCACTCTCTTCACCGATTATCGTTAAGATATTATCTTCATCCGTAATGTCTAAAAGGTCTTGAGAACTCAAGTTTTCAAGTGTTGCTTCTGCTTTTAAGTAGATGTACTCTAAGTTTGATACGATGGTGTCCAGTGCTGAGAAATCTAAAGAGTCATCAAGCACCAATATATCATCACCACTTCCAAAATCTACCTTATCCCAGTTATCACCAAACTGAACCACATCATCACCTTCCCCTGCATCGATATACGTTGCAAAAAGGTTATCTGGTTTTGCATCACCAATAATCAGCTTGTCATTACCCTCTTCAAGTTCAGAACTGTCATAACCATCACCAGCATTCAAGAAGTCTGCTCCAGCAGTTCCATCTAAGTCTTCAGTAAACCATGAACTTTGATCACCTACATTTTCAAAAGTACCCGCTAAAGGATTTACCAAATCAACCGGAACAGACGCTGCGACAGGATCAGGAGTAATCAGACTTTCAATCTGGTCTGAGATTGTAGTAGAAAGGAGAACTAAGCCATCTTTTGCAAAACTACCTGTAATTTCGATAGCACTAGAGACACCCCCTTGAACCGTGTCAATAAGAGAATCCGTATAAGATGCAACACTGTCACTATATTCTTCTAAAAAACTAGAGTCGTTTATAATATCTTCTGCCTCTGAAATGAGGTCATTAGCCGTTAAAATACCTTGATCATAAGCGCTACCAATATTATTAATACCTTCTAAAACATTGCCGAGATCTTGCTCAACGGCTGCCGTAAAGATAGCCTTACTCGATGCATCAGAGCCATCAATAGAAAGATCACTCATTAGAGATTCATAATCTACAGTATCAGAAAGGTAAGAGATTAAAACCTCATTAATAGCACTTTTATCATCTATATTTGAGTAAGCCTCATATCCTCCGTCTAGTCCTCCGATACTTGTTGCTGTAAAAACTGAATAGAGTTCCATATACGCGCCAAATGAGCTGAATAGACCAGCGTCAAGTCCAAAGGCAGTATTCATATATTCCATCTGTTCAATGGCTAAAAGTGTCTCTTCAATACTTTGGTCTTCCGCATTAAGAACATCTTTCAAAACCAAGCTTTCAAAGTCACAAGTAAAGTCTAAATGCGCATTATTAAGATAGACTGATTTACCATTGTTAAATGCAATCACAGCCAGTCCATCTGCAGAGAGATGTAAGGCTTCGTTAAGATATACAACATCACCACTGCTCAGTTCAACACTTTGCTCTCCACGAAGTGTAGTCACACTCCCTTTTTCTATTATGATCTTTGCTATATGTCCAGACATGAGTATAACCTTCTCTTATTTGCTTAAATGATATCTAAATTTATGAGTGATTGTTTGTTTGAATTTTTTTTGAATGTGGGAATTTTTTTTAATGAGAAGTATAGAAACTGATTTTTTGTTTTTAAAGTAAGAAAAACTTACTTTAAAACTGAATCATTCCATCAACTGGTGATGACGCCGTTGCATAAGGACGTTTTGGGATACGTCCGGCAAGGTAGCTTGCGCGACCTGCAACAACTGCGTGTTTCATAGCCTCAGCCATTAACAACGGGTTTTGCGCTTGAGCGATTGCAGTATTCGTAAGTACACCATCTGCGCCAAGTTCCATAGCGTACGCTGTATCACTCGCACAACCAAGACCTGCATCAACGATGATAGGAAGATTTACCGCTTCTCTAACAAATACGATGTTGTAAGGGTTTTGAACACCAAGACCTGAACCAATAGGCGCTGCTAGTGGCATGATAGCGTGCGCGCCAGCATCTTCTAAACGTTTCGCCATGATCGGATCATCAGACGTGTACGCCATAATAGTAAAGCCCTCTTTGGCCAACACTTGACACGCTTTGATGGTCTCCAAAACATCAGGGTAAAGTGTTTTTTGAGTGTCACCAATAACTTCAAGCTTGATAAGATCAATACCCGTTGCTTCACGTGTTAGTCTAAATGTTGTAATCGCCTCTTCAGCCGTTACACAACCCGCAGAGTTTGGTAAAAATTTAACATTGGTGCCGGCAAAAGTATCACGAAGATTTTCTTTATCAGGATCAGTGATATTCAGACGACGAACCGCTACTGTAATCAACTCAGATCCAGATAGCAATGTTGCCTCTTTAGTAGTCTCAAATGAGTCATATTTTCCGCTTCCAACGATAAGACGGCTTCCTAGTTCATATTTTCCAATTTTTAAAATATTATCCATGTTTTCTCTTTTTGAATTTAATTAACGACTTTATATCATAGAGTATCTGTTAAAAGTCTAAAGCTTTAAGGGGTACTTATAAAACTTAGCATATAATTATTAAAAGCTTAAGGAGCCTATTATGAAAGACCTCTCAATCAGCACCAAGATTCATCTTCCCCTTATCGCCTCTATCTTGGTTGGATTTATAATCATAATCAGTAACTATTACTATAGTTCAGCCCAGATGAAAGAACAGACTTATCAAAAAGAAGAAAAAAATCTTCGTTCTTTTTTTCAAGCACAACTTCAAAGTAAAGAGAGTATCGGCTTAACCAATGCCATCAATATCTCTAAAAACTACTATGTTATCAAAGCTTTACAAGAAAAAGACCGTCAAACAGCGATTACCGGTCTTCAAGAAATTTCTAAGACTTTCAAAAAAAATACCAATTACAAAAATATCAAAATTCACATTCATGACGCAAACATACACAGTTTTTTACGTGCATGGAAGCCAGAAAAGTTTGGTGATGATCTCAAAGGCTTTCGAAAAACTATTGTCAATGTAGAATCAACAAAAGAGCCTCTTGTTGCTATTGAACTCGGTGTTGCAGGTCTGGTTTTAAGAGGGCTTTCACCTGTGTTACATGAAGATAAATATCTCGGTTCTGTTGAGTTTATGCAAGGGCTAAATTCTATTGTTAAAGCGGCTAAAAGGGATCATGATTATGACATGGTCATCTTACTTGATAACAGCTATCTCTCTGTTTCTAGAGGACTGAGCAATGCACCTAAAATTGGAAACTATACTTTAGCAGTAAGAGAAGACGTCATTAATCAGAG
Organism: Sulfurimonadaceae bacterium; assembly: GCA_016744905.1. GTDB lineage: Bacteria > Campylobacterota > Campylobacteria > Campylobacterales > Sulfurimonadaceae > BB10. The sequence continues at coordinate 22,980 of JADGDM010000006.1, forward strand.
CTATTTTAGTGAACTCGGAACTATTAAACCCTCGAACAAGAGTGAGAGACAATTTACAAATAACTACATGGTTATCTCTGAACCCATTTTAGATTTTTCTGGAAAAACTGTTGCCTACGCACTTGTTGGGGAGAAGCTGGAAACCGTAAATGTTGTCCTTTCACAATCAGAGTCAGCACTTCTACAACAAGTATTTATTATGGCTATGATAGATCTCTTCATTCTTATCTTCTTAATGTTTGTTATCAAAAAAGGGGTCACAGATCCTATACTACATCTGGACAAAATTGCCGAAGAACTCGCTTCTGGAGATGCGGATCTGACTAAACGTCTTCGTATTCAATCCAATGACGAAATAGGTCGTGCGGCTAAAAGTTTTAATGTCTTTATAGACAAGGTAGAATCCATTGCCCTTGAAGCACAAGGTCAAGCTGCCAGGTCAGATGATGCTACGAAAAAAGTGGAAGACTCTTTAGAAAAAAATGACATGGTTGTGAAACTCTCTCACAATATGATTTATGGAGCCATCAATAATGCCAATAATCTCCGTGAAAGTATGCAAAGTAACATTCAAAAAGTCAATCAAGTCAATGACTTCAATGCACAAACAGGTGAAGTGATAGGTGATGTCCGTTCACATACAGACGAGGTTATTCAAGTCATTAATAGTATCTCTGAGATGAGTAACGAATCACGTGTATCTGCAGAGAGTCTAAGCTCCAATGTTGAAGATATTAACAATGTTATTACTCTCATTAAAGATATCTCAGATCAGACCAATCTCTTAGCACTTAATGCTGCCATAGAAGCAGCCCGTGCAGGTGAGCATGGTCGTGGATTTGCAGTGGTCGCAGATGAAGTAAGAAAACTGGCAGAGCGTACCCAAAAAGCGACCAGTGAGGTGGAGGCCAATATCAGTATCCTCAAACAAAACACCATGGGTATGTTAGAGAACAATGAAAAAATTGAAGAGTACTCCAATGAAGCACAAGAAAAACTAGACCTATTCAATACTACCTTGCAAGATATGATTGATAATGTTGGAGAAATCAGTTCAGGAAGTGAACATACTGCCCACGAACTCTTCACAAATATGGCAAAAATTGATCATATGATTTATAAAAATTATATCTACTCTTCTGTCTTAGAAGAGAAAGTCGATCATAAATTAAAAGATCACCACTCATGCGAACTTGGAAAATGGTACGATAATGAAGGTAAAAAAATCTTCTCTAGAGCACCAGCGTATAAAGACCTAGATGTCGTTCATAAAACTGTTCATGATAATATTGTTAAAGTAATGAGACTACTTGAAGAGAAGAACGTATCCATGGCAAGTGACATTATTTCTATCTTCCAAGATACAGAAGAAGCCAGTGAAAAACTCTTTCACTATCTTGATGACTTGGTTGATCAACGAGGATAAAATCTTTATAAAGATTTAAGTCCTTCAATAAGATCTTTAGGCGTAAGTGCATAACTGTTTTTCATAAACTTCTTGGCACTCAAAGTATGTGCCAAAGAGGCGCTTATTGCCGCATCTATTGCCGTATAACCCTGTGCAAGCAGTGCACCAATAAGTCCACTTAAGACATCCCCACTCCCCCCTTTTGCTAAAACATTACTTCCATGAGGATTGATGTAATAATTATTTTGATACGCAATAATGACATTCGCACCCTTAAGTAATAAAACTACATTTGGATATTTTTTCGAAAACAATTCGACATATTTAAAACGTTTTGACTGTAACTCGGCGATGTCTACCTCAGCCAAACCCAGTGCGCTAAGCAGTGCTACAAATTCTTTTGGATGTGGTGTGATAACCATGTTTTCACGCTTTAGTAGTGCGCTGATATTTTCACTATAAAAGATATCTGCATCTAAAAGTAGTGGAAGTTGATTGTCTAAAAAATTTTCTAATTCCTGTGCGCTGAACTCATTTCCCAATCCCATACCTAAGGCTATTGCCGTAGAGTTATTAGGCAAGAGATGGCTCTGCATTATTTCGTAAGGAATTTGCACGTTTTCATTAGAGACCAAACTCACCAGTCCTGCACCAAAGTTCAGTGCACTAAGCGCAGAAATAACCGCTGCCCCAGACTTCTCACCACACAAAACTGCCAAATGTCCAAACGAACCTTTATGCGTATCTTTTCTGTTTCGGTGAGGAAGCCTTATATCTTCAAAATCTAGAAGCTGATAATTTGTCTTATCCTCATAGTGATAGCGTGCTACACCTAAATCAGCAACTTTTATTTCCCCAACCAAATCTTTTACTCCATCAAGATAAAGGGACTGTTTTAAAGCCCCCATAGTGATGGTTGTATCTGCATAAAAAGTATCTGCCTCACATGAACCATCAAGATGTAATCCAGAAGGAATATCACAGGCAATTTTATACGCTTTGTCACTGTTCATGGCTTGTAATATCGAACGGGTATGTGTATCAAAACTACGAGAAAAACCACTTCCAAATAGCGCATCTACTAGAATATCCGCCCCTTCATTGATCTCTACAAAGGTAATTCCTAGCGCTTGGGCGCGCTGGTATTGAAGCTGTGCCAGTTCAGATTTTACACCAAAGGGAAGAAAGACTTTTACAGCGTAGTCACTTTGAAGCTGGCGCGCTAGGACTAAACCATCAGCCCCATTGTTACCTGCGCCACAGACAATAAGGACGCAACTCCCCCTCTCGAACTTTTGCATGATAAAGTCTTTCATGCCCAAAGCCGCATGTTCCATCATCACCTCAGAAGAGAGCCCAAATTTTTTGACACAATGATCATCGAGTGAATTTACTTCATAGTAGATATTTTGCATTTTTTATCCTGGTTGTACTTCATTTTGTGACAAAGAAGTCATCAAAATCAACTGTCCCATCTGTTGAAAATAAGGTTCAACAGCTGGTTTCCCCTGAGGTAAAACACTTTTTAAAGAGTGGTAAAATATCTCTTTAGACTCTTGGGAACCTTGCATATAAGCCTTGATAATCCACTCTAAAGTAAGGGAGTGCAATTCACCATTCACCTCATACTCTATAACCGAGGCGGGATTTATTTTATGTTGAAGTAGTAAATCTTTACATGTTCTTATGTTGACATTCATTTTTTAGCTCCTGAGTCAAAATTCCAGATGGCAAATATGCCTGCTCTGTAACGGTTTAATATACTCTTTTGAGAAGTATAACTTGTAGAGTTGTGAATAAGAGAAGAGTTCTCAAAACGTATGCGGTAATAATAATCCAAACTTAAGGCGATATCAAAGCCTTCAAAAATACGACGTTCTATAAACAGTGTCGGTTTAAGCGAAAGTCCATAAGTAAAATCCAATCTCTTTTTCTCCTCATCAAGGTTTTCAGAATAAATCTGTATCACACTTGTAAAAATAGGCATGCCCAACATCAAACCAAACGAATAGTTCCAAGCTGAGTGACCAATTTTTTCATCTTTACTGTAGACATACCCTATTTCTAAGTTAGCACTGAGGGTATTTGTTTCTAATATTGCATGGGTATTGACTATATTTTCTTGAAACAGAAAACGTTTGATGGTTTCGTTACTGTAGCCAGTTCCAAATAAAAAATGTTGTTTTTTTGTATATTTATAATGGGTGTAGAACATTAAGTCGTTGTTTCTTAAATCCATGCTATGCAAAACTGTTGAAGTGGGGAATTTTAGCTCCGCCTCATCAGTAGTATTGGCATAAAGAGTAGAGCTTCCTGCAAGGCTAAAGTCTATATATTCATTAAACTTCACCCCGGTTCCTGTGTAGTAATACGGACTCACTACAGTCCCTCTCATACTAATCTCTTCTCCATCATCTGATCTAAATTCTTCAATATAATTGGCACTTTGATTACCAATACCAAACAGTGCATATCCATAGCCATCACGCGCAGAAGCACTCACCATCATCAAAATAAATACAAAAACTAAAACTCTCATCGCAGTTCATCCAATATTTCAAAGGCAGTATAGTTCCATGAGAGTGCCAAACCATAACGTGTGTTAGATTGATAACTGTCTACTAAGGTCACTTGATGACTTTCACTCGAGGTGTATGAGGTTGGAAAATTTTCATGCCGATATTTAAAAAGATAATCCATATACATACCAAACTCTAAACCTTTAATAAGTTTATATCCCAGATAAATATTTGGCTTAATGGAATAGCCTTGATCAAGTGCCAATTGATTTCGTCTGTAGGTGTCAAGCGTACTAGAACGCCCTATCAAAATAGGCAGTCCCGCTTCAATACTGAGAACATAACGCCATCTGTTTTCACCCGCTTTTGAATGATTACTATAGCGATAACCAACAGTCGTATTTAATGTGGCCACACGACTCTCTATCATAGAGGCATTTATGTCTTGTAGAGCTGCCGAACTGTACGCATAACGTTTTAAAGATTCATAGGTGTAATTTGCACCAAAGCTTAACTGCTGAAGTTTGTTGATACGGTACTGCACATTTACCGCAAGTTCTGTTAATGTATAGGTCGCTTTATGCGTATCAAAAGCCACATCATTATTAAAATATTCTTCTTTTGAAGAGCTACTAAAAAGGGTGCTCGCCGCCATAATACTAAAAGAAAATTTTCTATTAATACGTGTTTGAGAGCCTGTTAAAATATAGGGACTTGTGGTCACAAATTCACTATGAATCTCATCACCATTAGAACTGATATAATTCTCTTTATAAAATGTTGTTTGCGCACCTAAGCTCAAAGTACCATATCCATAAGGAATAGTTCGACTACTGTTGTTCTCTTCTAAAGCATATAGTGCTGTAAAAAGAAGTAAGTACATCAAGACCAAACGTATCAGCACACCCATAATCTCCCGAAATCAGCTATAATTGCTTTTATGAAATTAGATTATAACAAAATTGCAAAAGAAACCCTTGAGATTGAAGCACAAACACTTCAAAATGCGGTTCATTTAATTGGCAGCGAATTTAGCGATGCCGTAGATATTATTATGAACTGTAAGGGGAAACTTATCATCTCTGGTGTCGGAAAATCAGGCTTAATTGGTGCTAAAATGGCGGCCACTTTTGCCTCAACCGGAACACCAAGTTTTTTTCTTCATCCAACAGAAGCCTTACATGGTGACTTAGGAATGATTGATAGAAATGATGTGGTGATTGCAATCAGTTACAGTGGGGAGAGTTCAGAGCTTAGCTCTATCCTTCCACACATTAAACGTTTTGAAATTCCCTTAATTGGAATGACTAAAAACGACAACTCTACTCTGGCAAAGTTCTCTGATCTTGTGATTCCTATTCACGTAGAAAAAGAGGCTTGTCCCTTAGATATCGCACCAACAAGTTCAACGACTTTAACACTCGCTTTGGGTGACGCACTGGCAGTTTGTCTGATGCGCGCTCGTAGTTTTGAAAAAGAAGACTTTGCCTCATTTCACCCTGGTGGAAGTTTAGGACGTCAACTGTTTGTTAAGGTTAGTGATCTGATGAGAACAGAAAACCTGCCTATCATCAACGAAAACATGCATACCAAAGAGGCCATCGTTAATTTGAGCGAAGGTCGTTTAGGCACTGTGTTACTGGTCGATGACAATGAAGATTTTGTAGGTTTGGTGAGTGATGGAGATATCCGTCGTGCACTATTGGGAGATGACTTTTCATTAGAAAAGCCTATCAATACCTACGCCACTCAAAATCCTAAGGTTTTAAAAGATCAAAACATGCTTGCGAGTGACGCGCTGATCTATGTAGAGCAACACAAGATACAACTACTTGTTGTAATCAACGAAGATAATAAAATCAAAGGGGTGCTTCATATTCATCACCTCGTTGAAGCAGGAATATCATAACATGATGAGATTAAATAAATATATCGCACACTACTCAACCTACTCCCGCCGTGAGGCTGACAAACTTATCACCGATGGCTATGTAAAAGTTGATGGTCTAACAGAAGAGAACCCAGCGACACAGGTTGAAGAGCGTGAAACAGAAGTCAGTGTAAGAGGTAAAAAACTTCATCCTTCTGATGAGTTTACCGTTATCGTCTACAACAAACCAAAAGGCGAAATCGTGACTAAAAGCGATCCTCAGGGTCGTAAAACTATCTATCACTCACTTCCTTCAAAGTTTAAACACTTTGTACCCGTAGGTCGTCTTGACTACGCAACAGAAGGTGTTATCTTACTAACAGACTCTTCACATGTTGCTAATGCACTGATGAACTCTAGCCTAGAGCGTGTTTATAAGGTGAAAATCAAAGGTCCTATCACAAAGCCTATGATGCATGCCATGGAGAGTGGTTTAACACTTGAAGATGCAACAGCAGGGGCCTACGAAAAGACAAAAATTACCTCAATGACCTTTGCACCATTTTATGGATACATGATTCAAAAAGACAGTCCAAGCTACTCTATTTTAAAAATCTCTATCTCAGAAGGACAAAATAGAGAAATTCGTCGATTTTTTGCTCATTTTGAGGCAGAAGTTGCCGATTTAAAGAGAGTAAACTATGGTGGAGTGCAACTTAACGCACTACCAACAGGTAAAAATAGATTCCTTGATCGTTCTGAATATGTACGTTTAAGAGAATTTTTACGTCACAATAGAAAAGAGATTAAGCACGCAGCAGCCAACAAACAAAATGAAGCGCGCCAAGCATACAAAAATACACTAGCAAATGAAAAGGTAGATAAAGAATGGTAACACTAACATTTCCAAGTTCACACAAGACACAACTAACAGATATCACGGTAGAGATGCAAGAAGAGGTCATCAAATCAGGCGTTAAAGATGGTACCTGTACTATTTTTGTACCCCATACTACTGCCTCTGTTTTTCTTTTCGAAAATCAAGACCCGAACCTACGTCGTGACCTTTTAAGTGCGTTGAAAAAACGTGTTGAGATGGATGGTGAATATAGCCACACAGGCGACAACGCCGCAGCACATTTAAAGTCAGCAATGATGGGTGGAACCATTACTCTTTTTGTTGAAGATGCAAAATTGGTTCTTGGAAAATGGCAAGGTGTTTTCTTTGGTGAGTTTGATGGTCCAAGACAAGAACGTAAGGTCATGATGAAAGTCAGTGCACACTAATCTTTTATGATCAACCTAGCGCGCAACCTTAGACCCAATAACTTTGATGAGTTAATCGGTCAAGATCATCTCTGCGCACAAGGTTCTCCACTGCGAACACTCGCTGAGTCAGGCACCCTAAATCACAGCTTTTTTTATGGTCCTCCAGGTTGTGGTAAAACTTCTCTAGCGCGCTTGATCGCCAAAGTGATGGACTTACCCTTTTATGAGTTTAACGCCACTTCTTTGAAGATAGATGAACTTAGAAAAGTTTTTACCCAATATAAAAATGCCCTACAACGTCCTCTTATATTTATTGATGAAGTACACAGGTTGGCGAAAAATCAACAAGAAGTTTTGTTACCTGTTATGGAAGATGGCAGTATCTTACTGATCGGTGTCTCAACAGAAAATCCCTTCTTTTCTCTCACTGCTGCGATGCGTTCACGTGCAATGCTCTTTGAGTTAAATCCCATTGACAATAGCGCACTGGAAAGCTTACTTCAACGTGTTTGTGACAAAGAAGGCATCCATATCGACAAAGAAGGTGTTGACTATCTTATTCATATCAGTACAGGCGATGCGCGCGCGCTTTTAAACCTCTTAGAGAGTGCCTCAAATCTTAATAAAAGTATTGATAAAAAATTACTCCAATCTCTGAAACCAAGTATCCAAAGTGGTGGAAGTTCAGAGTCAGGCAATCATTATGACCTTGCCAGCGCGCTGATAAAAAGTATTCGCGGTTCGGACGCTGACGCTGCAGTCTATTATCTAGCGCGCCTGATTGAAGGGGGAGAACCTCCAGAATTTATAGCGCGCCGCCTTGTTATTCTTGCCAGTGAAGATGTGGGTAATGCCAATCCTCAAGCTTTGACCTTATGTACCTCATGTATGACCTCTGTCGCCAAAATTGGTTATCCAGAGTCACGCATCATTCTTGCACAGACCGTTATCTACCTCAGTGCCTCACCCAAATCAAACAGCGCGTATATTGCTATAAACAAAGCACAACAAGCCATACAAAATGGTGAGATACTTCCTATTTTAGAAATATTTAAACCTCATAATAAAGCGTACCTCTATCCTCATGATTTTGGAGGATATGTGAAGCAAAAATATCTTTCAAAGCCTCTAAGGTTTGTAGAGTTAAAAGCCATTGGATTTGAGCAAAAAATGAAAGAGTGGTTAAGTCTTATCAAGCGCTAAGCTCCTCTTTTGATAGACTTGTGATTATCTTGTGCTATACTATAAATATATTAATTAACATTCATACAGCAAGGGAATATTATGCTCAAATTACTCTTATTACCTTTTTTATGTATTTCACTTATACATGCTGAAGAATTTTCACTTGAAGATGACCTTTTAAGCTCCCTAGATGAAGTCAGTACCATCGCTTCTAAAACCAAACTAAACATTGATGACATGCCTGCTTTTGTGACAATTTTAAAAGGCAGTAATTTAGAGCTTTTAGGTATTCAAGATCTTTATGAAGCGCTCTCTTTGGTCCCTGGTGTCGAAATCTCTATGGAAGGTTCAGGAGCATATGAACTTATTTTTCGTGGTGTAAAAGAGAAAGGTAAGGTGAAACTCTTAATTGATGGTGTGGCGATTAACAATAGCTATCGTGGCTCTATTTATTATTATCATGATTTTCCCGTTGAGCTTATTGACCGTATTGAAGTAATGCGTGGACCCGGTGCTATCTATTATGGTTCTAATGCCATGAGTGGTGTTATCAATGTCATCACTAAAAATGCCAAAGAGGTGAATGATAACCGTCTCTTTTTGACAGGTTCAAGCCTTCCTAGCTACAGAGGTGGTCTGCAATATAACTACGCGCTTGGTGAAAAAAGTCGTCTGAGTCTTGATGCTTATTATCTTTATAGTGATGCCCGTATCGAATCAGAAGCGGATAGAACAGGACAAATAGGTCACAGTGATGAAAGTGCCCAGAACTTTAGTGTCGGTCTCAATTACAGCAGTGAACATCTCTCCTTTTTAGCCCGTTTCAAACAGAGTCAAGAGGGGCTTGCCTTTGGACTCGGAAACGCTTTTGAATCACAAGATGATCAAACAGGGAGTATCAACACGTCTGTACTCTCACAACTACAATACAACAACCAAATTAATGAATCCAACCACTATAGCCTCAGCCTTGGTCTGAACAACTACAGACAAGAGATCGAGACCCGTTTTCTTCCAACTTCCTCAGGAGATTTAATTTATAAAAATAGCTACGCAGAGAGCAGTGTATTTACTGAAGGAACACTCAATAGTAGTCAATTTGATCATCATTCCTTAGTGCTGGGTGTGCGCTATGAATACGCGCAAGCAAGACATAATGAACTCAACACCTATAATGAAAATACACCAAGCATACCTTTTCTTCCAACAGAGACACTCATACAGCCCGACGCAAAACGTCATATTTTCTCACTTTATGTCAATGACAGTATTGAACTAGGAGAGAAGGTTGATGTCGTTGGTGGATTAAGATGGGACAATTACTCTGATTTTGGTCATGCTCTCTCTCCTCGCTTAGGAATCATTTATCGCGCTATCAAAGAGTATAATATTAAACTTCTCTATTCACGTGCGTATCGTGCGCCTTCTTGGTTGGAACTTTATGCAACTATTCCTGGCATATCAGTGGGCGATCCTAGCCTTCAAGCAGAAACCTCAGACACATTGGAATTGGGAAATATTTATCGTCCTAATAATGATCAAACACTCCGTCTCAACCTCTACGTCTCACAAATTGATAATCTCATAGTACGTGATGCAGCACTCTATCAACAATCAGGAAAAAACTACTATTATGGTGCTGAAGCAGAATGGATAGCAAGTCTGGGTATTCATGATGATATTAAAACTACTTTGAGTTATGTTGAAGCGATAGATAATAACAATAGCGCTTTGCCAAATATTGCTAACTTGCTTGCCAATATCAGCTATATTCACAGTTTCGATTTTGGTATAAAAAGTGGCACGCTTCTGAAGTATGTCTCAGCGCGCTCACGAGCAGAAAATGACAGTCGTGACGCACTAGAGGGATATGCTCTTCTAGATCAAAGTTTTAGTTATACCTATAAGGCAGTAAATCTTACTGCCAGTGTTAAAAATATATTTGATATCAACTATGCTTATCCCGCTCCAGCAAATACCTATGTTAATGATTATGTGAGAGAAGGACGAAGTTATTGGCTAAGTGGAAGGTTGACATTTTGATAAAACTCATCACACTTCTCTTACTATTAAGCAGTATGACCTTTGCACAAGGAATGAAAGAAGAGCTTTTGCAAATTCATGCCACCTTGATCCCTAAACTCCTAATGATGGACTATGATATTGACAAAAAAATTCATAATGACACCATTAAAATCACTGTTGTTTATGAAAGTAGTGCGCAAAAAGAGCAGGCACAACATCTTCAAAAATATATCCACGCCAAATATCCTCAAGGAATAAATAACAAAAAGATAGACTTAAATTTTATCCCCTACTCTCAACTAAAAAATGATAAAGACAGCACACTTTATTATCTTCTACACACTTCGCATAAAGAGATCTCAAAGGCAGTAACACTGGCAAATCACCGTGCTATTATCACTTTTTGCTATGATCAAGAAGATTTGCAATATGGGGTTATGCTTTCTATTAAAGTCACCAATAAGGTAAAGCCTCTTATTAATGTTGAAGCCCTTAAAGAAGCTTCTATCACACTAAGACCACTATTATTAAAAGTAGCAGAACTCTACTATCACTCTACCTCATTTATGGAGTTTATGATTTATGATCAACAAACACTCTATAACGTTTAAGTTCTCTCTTTTATTAAGTGTTGGAAGCCTCCTTTTTCTTGGAAGTATTTTACTTCTAAGTAAAACCTTTGTGACACAGCAGTACGAAAAAAATGAGCATGAAAAACTACAAAGTATGATTGATAATGTTGCGCCTACTTTAGGTATTAATCTCAGTTATAACTTTACGCAAGCAGTAGAAGAGAGTGCTCAAGACCTCTATCAACAGTCTCAGATTCTTTATGTACATATCTTTGATAAAGAAGCGTCTATTGTTTCGTTAAACAGAACTAAACAGACATTTTCACAGTATAAAAAAGCCAAACATTTCATCTTAAGACAATCACTTCTCGACCCTGTCACACACCAAGAAGTTGCTATTATTGAGGTTGTTTACTCACGTGAGCATTTTACAAAGACAATTACCTATTTTTATAACCTCTTGATTTTAGTTGGTGGACTGTTTATCTTTTTACTTTTCTTCTTCATCTACTTTATACAACGCAGTATTGCCCCTTTTAAGCACCTTATCACTGCCATGCAAAACTTTAATCCAAATACCCCAAAACCTTTTGATCTTGTTGGTGATCAAAAAAGTGAAGTCGGCTTAATTCTTCATGCCAGTAACCAGATGATTGAGAGTATTAATAGCTACATTCAGACACAAAACCAACTGCAAGAGACCCTACAAAAACGTGAACAACATCTTAGCAATGCACAGCGTATGGCACATGTAGGAAGCTGGGAATATACACTTGGAACTGATAAGTTTGAAGCCAGTGATGAGATGTTGCGTATCTTAGGTATAAAAAAACAACATTTTTTCCCTCTATGGAATAATTTTTTAAACTATATACACGAAGAAGACAAAGAGTATGTCGTGAGTGCGATTAATGAAATTGTTAAAACAGGTGGCCAGCTCAATATAAAGTACCGTTGTATCAAAGGAAATGGTGACTATATAGATATTCACACCCAAGCCAAGGTCCGTAAAAAACTGCACAAAGAAGACAGACTTATTGGTGTGAGTATGGATGTTAGTGAACAAAACAGGTCACAACAACTCATCGAGAAACTGGCCTATTATGATCCACTTACCGGTCTCGCCAATCGCTCTTTATTTAAAAACAGATTAGATAAAACCATCATCACTTCCAAACGTCATAAAAATCAATTTGCTGTTCTTTTTATCGATCTGGATCATTTTAAAAATATTAATGACTCCTTGGGACATATGGTTGGGGATGCCTTACTTAAAGAAGTCGCTTCCATCTTTTTAGAATTACTACGTGATGAAGATACAGTATCTCGTTTAGGTGGGGATGAGTTCACTATTCTCATCCCTTCTTATAATTCCATGCAAGGTCTTGAAGAGTTGGCCCGTAAAATACTAACACGTATTAATGGGCGTCATAGTATTGGGAAACATGAACTTTATATCTCTTTGAGTATGGGAATATCGTGTTACCCTCAACATGGGGAGAACTCTGATACATTGATAAAAAATGCAGATACAGCGATGTATCAAGCCAAAGAATTAGGGCGAAATAACTTTAAGTTTTATCAAACGCAAATGGGAAATCATCTCACCCATGAACTCGAACTGGAACAAGATTTCCGTCGGGCAGTCGAAGCACTTCAAGAATTTAAACTCTATTATCAACCTAAAATGGACTTTAAAACACTCAAAATATCTGGCGCCGAAGCACTTATTAGATGGGAACATCCAACAAAGGGTCTACTTTTCCCTGATAGCTTTATCCCTCTGGCTGAAAGCAGTGGCTTGATTATAAAACTGGGTGATTGGATTATTGAAGAGGGCATTAGACAGTTACAAATCTGGCAACAAGGGTGTAAAACACCTCTACAGCTCTCCATCAACCTCTCTGCGCAACAGTTTCAAGATGAGAGTCTCATTCCTACTATTGAGAGATTGATTCATCATTATGCGGTAGAGCCTCATCTTTTAGAATTTGAAATTACCGAGAGTATCTCAATGAACAATGTAAGCGACAATATCATCACTATGAATGCACTGAAATCATTAGGGGTAAAAATAGCTATTGATGATTTTGGAACGGGTTACTCCTCACTGGCGTATCTAAAACAGTTCCCTATTGATACCTTGAAAATTGATCAATCATTCATACGCGATATGCTTGAAGATGATGATGATAAAGTTATCGCTTCAACCATCATATCAATGTCCAGCGCGCTGGGACTTAAAACGGTTGCAGAAGGGGTAGAAACACTCCAACATCAACACCTACTGCAAGAGATGCAGTGTGATACCGCGCAAGGCTATTACTATGCTAAAGCCATTAACGCTAAAGAGTTTATTGAATTTGCCTATCTTCACCGTGTCCTATCTTAATCTTCTGACTTTTTAATACTCTGAACTTTGTTACTTCTTTATTGTCTTGAAGATTAAGTGAAACAGCGCCTGCATCACTTAAAAGTTGCACACCCAGTTTTAATATAAGAACATCCCCTTTTTCAAGATGACGTGTAAATTTAACTTCACGTGAAGCATAAATGAGGGTATCTTTGAGTGTCTCGTTTGCAGCCCAAGGCATCACTTCTTTACCCTCTTTACCAAGGATACGGATAAATGAGAACTCATGAAGTTTAATCTCTTTTCCATTGCGCATAATCGTCGTTTTTAATATCCCCTCGCGCAGTGCCTGCCCAAAGAGTGCATGGTTAGATTTATTGACAACAGTGACCGAAAAACCACTGCTGTCTTCTTTTAGCTCAAAATCAATATATTTACCCATCTCACTGTTCATATGATAAATCCCTGCCATACCATGAAACGCGTGTGTTCTACTATCACTTAAACTTACTTTAGACCCCATCACTTGAGGCATATGACAGGTCACACAGCTGTTTTTATCTTTATCATCAATCACCGCATCCAGCATCGCAGTATCAAATCCATGTTCATTATTGGTGTGCGAATGACAGCCCATGCAGACATTACCATTGTAATAATTTTCATTGTTATAGTCTATTTTATGGTACGGTGAACTGGTAGAGGTTTTTACCAATCCAAAAAATGATGTTTGCGTTTTAAATTCTGCTTTTTCACTATTTCTAAGTGATTTTTCTGCTGTAAAAAACTCTTTGTGTTCCCCTGATGAGATATTGCTATTAGAGTGTTCTCCCTCATTCACATCTTTGATAGTGTGGCAAAACACGCAAGAGATTGGTTCTTCCACTTGAACTTTATTCTTTTCAAGCACTCCACGTTCAAGCACTTTATGATCAGTTGGCGTGTGACATTTTGCACAGGTGTAGCCCTTTTCATCTTTAGGATGTTTGTCCCAGTAGGCTTGATGGATTGGGTTATTATAGACAGAACTTTTTCGGTGAGAAGAGTCATAATACTCATCATAAATAATAGGATGACATTTTTGGCAGATTTTACTTTCATTGTCCAGTGCCAAAAGAGTGAGTGTAAAGGTTAAGAAGAGTAGAGCTATTTTATGCATATTTGTATATCCTTGTTTGTTACTTATAGTTTATATAAGATGAAAGATTAATGCAATGACATTTATCAAGCTTACTATTTATTATAGATTTCCATGTTATACTCATGTTATTAAAACAAACAAGGCTTGTTATGGCAAAAGAACACTCACTGGATATATCCGCAAAAATAAATATGCAAGACTTTAAAGATGCACTTAATCAAGTAGAAAAAGAGGTCGCTAATCGTTATGATTTTAAAGGCACTACTTGGGAAGTTGAGTACAAAGAGACAGATAAGGTATTGGTCTTAATCGCTTCAAGCGACAACAAATTAGAAGCATTACAAGACATCGTTGTCACGCGTCTCCTTAAACACAACCTCAACTCAAACTGTTTAGATGAGTTACGTGTTGAAGATGCCAGTGGCGGAACACGAAAGGCAACCCACAAGGTGGTTGATTACATCGAGTCCAAAGAGGCTAAGAAAATTGTTTCTGAGATCAAAAGTTTAAAGAAGAAAGTAACAGCGCAGATTGAAGGCGATACTATTCGTGTGAAAAGTCCACAAATCGACACACTTCAAATGGTTATCAAACATATCCGTTCACTCGAATGGGATGCCCCCATAGTTTTTGATAACATGAGATAAAACCATGTCCGAGAAACAGACAAGATACCAAAGTATTGACAAAAAATATCTCACAGAAGGCGAAACAGTAGCCTTTGACATCTATGTCGCCAATGAAGCAAAAACGGCTATGAGTGTTTTTTTACAAACTGGATCTATTATCACTGGGGATGACAAAGTACGCTTACGCGAACTGGAAAAAGTCTTCATCAATGATAATGAGTCCGTCTCTTATGATGAGTACCTCAATAGACATATTCAGTACATCGCAGAGCATTCTGAAGTTCCTACTGAAAAAAAATCTGCTATCGTCTATCAAAAGGCGGCAAAAGCGGTTGAAGACATGTTTAAAAATCCAGAATCACTGGCCAATGTAGAAAAAGGTGAAGCTGTTGTAGGTGAGTTTATTGACATCATCTTGCATGATGATTTTGCTATCGAATCCCTTATGAAAATTACAGCGCATGATTATTACACCCACACCCACTCTATCAATGTTAGTATTTATACACTTGCACTGGGTGAGTTTATTGGAGTTAAGGGCAAAGACTTAGAAGATTTAGGTACTTCTTCTCTTTTACACGACTTGGGTAAAAGTAAGGTTGATGCGAAAATAATCAACAAAAATGGAAAACTGACCGACGCTGAATTTGATGCAATGAAAAAACATCCAGCCTTTGGTCATGAGATAGCACTAAAGATGGGAATTACTGATAAACGTATTCTATCTGGCATCAGACACCATCATGAAAAAATGGATGGCAATGGCTATCCTGATGGTATCAAAAAAGATAAGATTACACTTTTTGCCCGTATTATCGGAGTTTGTGATGTCTTTGATGCCCTCTCCACCAAACGCTCTTACAAAGACCCCATGAGCTCTTTTGAATCACTCGCCATTATGAAAAAGCAGATGAGTACACATCTTGATATGAAACTGGTCAATGCCTTTATAAAAATGCTTCATCAAAGTAATACACAAAAATTAGAAGGAAAACAGTGAGTAAATTAACCATTGCGCAAGCCGCTGAACACTTTAAGATATCTAAAGAGGCCATTCATAACCGTATAAGACGAGGTTCTCTTGACTGTGTTATTGAAAATGGAATGAAATATGTTCAAATTGGAGAGACTCAAAGTGTCCCTAAAGAGACACCAACCCCTGTGCCTAATGATTCAAAATATTACAGTTATATCGAAAAAGAGAATGAACGTCTTAAGGAAAAAATTGATGCCTTAGAGGAAGAAACTAAAAAGCTTCGCACCCAAAGAGAGCAGATGCTTATTGATGAGAAAATTAAAATAGAATCCATTTATAAAGAGCGTGATGAGCAACTTAAAAATGTACTCAATGTAGTCGCCTCAAAATTTCTTACCCATATGGATCAAGATAAAATTATCGAAGAGTCTATTACGGCTGAAATTATTGATGAAAAAGAGATTGACCTACGTATCTCACTCAAAGCATTTTTAAAACTCAAAGCGTATAAAACCAAACGTCTTCAACGTATCAAAGAGAACTTTAAAAAAGCCAGCGCGCTACATGATTCAAGACTGAGTGTAAAAAAAGGTAAAATTTATCTTGATCCTTCTAAGTATGACTACAAAGATCTGCTTAATAAAAAATCTAAATAAATCTAGTCTGATTTATGTCAAGTTATACAATAGATAAGAGAGTATAATTTCTCTATGTTTATTCAAATTGTATTATATACCCATGTTTTAGCCGCAACTGCGTGGATTGGCGGTGCTTTATTATTGTTTGCCTTAGGAATCACGCTTAAGGGAAAAGAGATTCAAGACCAAGTTTATGGTCATATTGGTCCTATCTATGGCTATTATGAAACTGTATGGCTTATTGTCTTATGGATTACTGGTCTCACCATGTTTTATCACTTCAATCTCTGGGATGTTATATTTTACGCTTCAGACACAACACTTGCTTACGCCATGACCACGAAGCTTTATCTTGTCATATTTTTGACATTTACCACCATAGTGCACATGTATATCGCACTTAAAACCCATAAAAAAACCCGCTCAAAGATACAGCATATGGTCTCACGCGCTGGATCAATGTTGATCTTTTTCCTGAACCTCTTTATCCTCTGGTTTGCCATTATGCTACGGGCCATTCTCTCTTAGAAAAGTAATTTGCTATAATGCTGGAAATTATTTCAGGAGACGTTCATGGCAAAAGCTAGAGCAAGTCACATATTAGTAGAAACAGAAGAGAAAGCAAATGAGTTATTGGCTCAAATTAATGATGGTGCAGACTTTGCACAACTGGCAATGGAGAACTCATCATGTCCTTCAAAAGCACAAGGTGGAGATCTTGGAGAATTTAGCCCAGGCATGATGGTTCCAGAGTTTGATAAAGCAATTTTCAGCAACGAAGCCGGCTCAATTGTAGGCCCAGTTCAAACTCAGTTTGGATACCACCTAATTTCTATCACTTCAAGAAGCTAAATTCATAAAAAAACTATTCTAGTTGTGCTAGAATAGTTGGATGAAAAAACATCTTCTTTTATCATTAATTTTTATTTTTACACTCAATGCCAATCCTATTGATATTGGCACATTAAAAACTTCATTAAACCCTATCCCTCTTAGCAGTTACTTTTTTGATATAAATTCAACACTTAATTATGATGAAATCAAACAAACTCGATTTTTACCTACAAACAATTATCGTCTAACCTATCCATCTAGTTTTGGCTCAAATATCTGGATGAAAATTGAGTTGGAAAACAGTTCATCAAAAGCCAAGGAAATCATCTTAGAATTTCAACAGCCACATATTGAGAACATCTATCTTTATGATGAAAAAAAGCAACTCTATCATGATGGATTTTTTCATGAAAACAGTGACCACACACTTAATATGACTTTCAAATTAAGACTAAAAGCCAAAGAGGTAAAAGATTACTACATACAAGTTAATTCCTCATTTGCAACTATAAGAGTTGAGATAGAGATTTATAGTCCTGAATACTTTCATGATAATGAATTAACATACCAAGCCCATCTTTTTATCTTGTATGGGGGAATGATTATCCTCATCTTATTTAACTTTTTGACATTTTTTATGAGCAAGGAGCGCGCTTACCTTTACTATGTAGTCTTCTCCTCTATCCAACTCTATCATCAATTTTTAAAACATGGCATCGTTGATACCTATATCACAAATCTAACCCCGTATATGCTCAGTTTTTATATGCCACTCATCACCATGATACTGCTCTTTTTTATCCTCTTTACCAATAATATTTTGGATTATAGAAAATTTCCAAAGATGCAAAAAATTAATAATTATCTCATTGTTATATTAAGTATCTATACTGTCTATGCTTATCTTTTTGAGACACTGATTAACCATAAAATATTGATTATCTATCTTTTTATCTATGTCTACTATATCTGGCAAGGAATCTATTTTTACTTTTTCAAAAAAATAAAAAGTGTCAAGTATCATGCGCTGGGATGGACTATATTTTGGATTGCTTCCATTCTCTATGCGCTGAATGATAGAGGTGTCATCGACCTGCGTTCTGCCCCTTTTATCTACGACTATGCGATGCTGTTTCAAATGTTTATGTTTGCGCTTGCGCTCTCCGAGAAAATAAATAGTACACGTCGTGAAAAAGAGCTTAATGATAAAAAATTAATTCACCTTCAAGAATCACAGAAAAACATTCTAAAAGAAGAGGTCGCTAAACAGACCAAGGAGATCCAACACCGACTACATGAGAGAGAGTCTCTTCTACAAGAGCTTAATCATCGCGTCAAGAACAATATGCAAATCATCATCTCTATGTTACGTATGCAAGCCGATCAATATGGTGAAACTGAAAAAGAGATCGTTCAAATTGCTGAAAATAGAATCCGCTCCATGCTCTCTGTACATGAGCTACTTTATAGTAAAAAAGAGGATACAGTTTTAAGTGGGCAAGAGTATTTAACACTGCTCATAAAACAGGTTAGTCTCTCTTATGCTATCAATGCACAACAGTTGAGTGTAGAGATAGAAGATATCACTTTGGAAATGCAAAGAATGGTACTCATTGGTTTTGTTTTAAATGAACTACTGAGCAATGCCATCAAACATGCTAGAAGAGAAAAAAGCTTATTTATAGAGATTAAGTTGTATCAAGAAGGTGAGAAAATTATTCTACTCATTCATGACAATGGTGAGCAATATGAAATCACAAAAGAGGGTCTCGGAACACTCTTTGTGGATGCTGTGGTAGATGAGCAGTTAAAAGGTAATGTTACACGTCATTTTGAAGATGGCTACCTTGTACAAGTAACAATATAAGAAGGTAAAAATGCACAATATTCTAATAGTAGAAGATGAAAGTATCATCGCCATCGAGTTAAAAAAGATACTTCAAAACATTGGACAAAGTAAGATAGAACGTCTTAACACCAAGTCCAGCGCACTGAAGTATCTACAAAATAATCAAGCAGATCTTGTACTTTTAGATATCAACTTAGAGGGGAAATTTGAAGGTATTGATATTGCCAAATATCTTCAAGTTAATCATCCAAACACCTCTATCATTTTTATCACTGCTTACGCTGATACCAGTATATTGGAAGCGATAAGCGAGATAAAATTTTCCTCTTATATTCTCAAACCATTTAGAAGAGAGGAGCTAGAAGCGCTTTTCAAGATAGAGATACTTAAGTTAGAACAAAAGAGAAGCACTACTTTACAATTAAATAATGACTATACTTTTGATACTTTAAAGTCTATTTTACTTTTTCAGAAGCAGGAGATAAAATTAACAAAGAATGAACTACATTTTATAAAACTAATGTCCTCTAGTAAACAAAAAATAATCCCCTTTGAAACCGTAGAGCAAGAGATATGGCAAGACAATAATGTCTCACAAAATACTCGAAGAAACCTCATCTATAAACTCAATAAAAAACTTCCATCTACGTTAATACAAACACATACTTCCCTAGGCTACAGTATTATAAAGTGATGCAAAAGTGATGCTTTAATAGTATATTTTCACACCACATAATATTACTATACATGTAGTAAAAATTTATTCGAAGGTCTAATATATGAAAAAGAATACAGCTCTATTTCTATTACTTGCGATACTCTTCTTTACCAGCTGTTCGGATCAACAGCAAGATGATAATCCAAAAATAAACAATAGTATTTTTACTACAAA
Source organism: Sulfurimonadaceae bacterium (assembly GCA_016744905.1). GTDB lineage: Bacteria > Campylobacterota > Campylobacteria > Campylobacterales > Sulfurimonadaceae > BB10. The sequence continues at coordinate 43,140 of JADGDM010000006.1, forward strand.
TAATGATTTTGATTCTAAAGAATCAACGCTCAGTGGTAGTTTTCAATTACGCTCGGCAGATAGTACCACGACTCTATCAGTACTTTGGGGAGGGGCCACCTCACAATATAGAGGTTTAATTATGACACTTGTACCGGATACATATTCTGGAAGTATAAACTTACTTCAAGGGTGTAGTGAATGTATTCAGATTTATATTTCTGAACTGAATATTAACAGTACTGACTATGTATATTCACATAAGGCAGCATCACTAAATAATTTCGCCCCTTCTCAATTTGATTTAAATGACTTTAATTTTGTCGATGGAAGTATTGACACCATTAATGCTAATGAAATTGGATTGAAATACAAAGACTGGAAAGTACAAGACTCTCAAGGGAGTATTCTTCTAAGTAATTTTAACTACAAAAGAACTTCTGAATATACAGCCCATCTCGAGGTCTCTTTAAGTATGGAAAATGTTCTCTTAAAAAATGATAATGAAGAGACACTGACACTTACTGGCTCTGTCCAATTTACAGCAGATGACACAACTCCCCCACCACCAACTACTACAAACCCAGAAGATAGTAATGGATGTAGTACCTACAGTAGTTCAATTACTGACCCTCAAATAAAACCACTATGCCAAGCTGCATGGTCATACTCCTGTAGTGGAGACACCCAACTTGTTCAACAAAGTTGCGCCACACTTGAAGGATGGAATGAAAAATCAAATTGTTCCTATTGTCAGTGATATTAAGAAATTATGAACTCAACATTATATAAAGGCTAAAAAATGAAAACATTAAAGAAAACAAAAACGCTGCTTGTCTCAATCACTGTAACAAGCTTGTTCATCCTTGGATGTGGAGATGAATCTACATCTCAACCAACAATTAATCCAATAAAAATAGACGTTGTAGACGATACTAATACTTCTGAGGATAATCCTCTAGTCACTAATAGAAGGTTTATACGAGATGATATAGCCAATATTATTAGAGATACCAATACCTCTTTGATATGGCAAGATAATCAAGAAGTCGGAACCATTACAAAGATGTGGGTTACTGATGATAAGTATCCTGTGACTACTGACACAGTATACCAACTAGATGACACTTCTGGAGATACAGCAACAACCTACTGTACGGATCTTACACTTGGAGATATTAGTAACTGGAGACTGCCAACCAAAGATGAGCTTTCTAGCCTAATAGTAAGTACTCAAACACCAAAAATAGACAAAGCATTTCTATATATGGCAGAAACTCAAAATAATTTTTGGACATCTTCAGAAACATCAGAAGAGACCATAGGTCTTTCAAATGATATTATAGATGCTATCACATTTGATGGATTAGAGAATTATATTTTTGCCTCAAAAAACCTTAAACTAAAAATTCGTTGTGTTAGTGGAGAGAATGAAAACCCTTCAGAGAATATCAGAACCACAGAAAATACAACATTTACGTATAATAAAATTACATCTCATGTATTTAAAGACCCAATAAGTCACTTTCCTGAATTTTCAACCAATGCTGATAATAATATAGTTGTATTCAGTAGTTATCAAAATCCTTTTAATTCTCAAGATGATAATTTAACTAATGACATATATCTTTATGATACAGAAAATGAGTTATATGAAAAAGTATCAACCGCACTCTATCCAAGTTTGGAAAGTTGTTCTTCTGTAGGCCATGCCTCATATCTAACACATCGTAGAACAGCGTATAAAGATTGGATTAATCAAAATATTAGTGATGATGGAAGTTTAATTGTATTTTTAGCATCCTCTCCAACATTTACAGATGGCGTTGAAACCAAACATTGTAGTGATTTTATCGTTTTATACAATAGATCCACTCAAACACAAGAAGTGATTCAAAGCGATCTCTATTCTGGTATAAATTCAGTTGGTATTAGTGGAAATGGAAAAGTCATCTTTTTTACTTCTAGTGATGAAACTTTAATGATGAGTTTTAATGGTGTAGATAGTTATGCCGATGCTCAAAATCAACTTTATATGTACAATATAGAAACAAAAAATACAAGTTGGATAGGAACGTATCAATATAACTACGCAACCGATACTGTCGATAAGTATAGAAAAAACAACTATGATATGATGTATTATATTAACAAAGATGCCACTGATATATTATATACGGCAAATTTTTATATACATAAATATAATATTTCGACTGAAACACATACCCTTATTGATGTAAATAATAATAATGAGGTTGGAAGACAAAATACTTATCCAGAACGTTCAATGTATCCAAGTATGACAGCCGATGGGCGGTACGTAACTTTTATGTCCGAAGCAGATAATTTAGGAAATCCTAATGCTAATCGTACTATTTACTTAAGAGATACCCTTGAATCTAATACTTCAATATTTAAATTTGAAGATTTAAATATTGATTATACTAGACCAGCAATTGGTAATAATGGAAGATATCTTTATTTTGTTGGTAATCCAAATTTAGACTCTATTAACCCTTCCCGTCCAGTTTTTTCAAGATATGATATTGAAAATGACACAATGTTATTAACTCAAAATTATTCACTCTCTCAAACAACTCCATTATATGTGGATTATAATGATACAAGTGTATTGCAGCAAACAGAAATTGGCTCCGTCAATGGTAAGCTTGTCAAATCAGATATAGATCAAAACTTAACAATATCAACATTAATACAAAAAGGATTTGATGGTATTTATGAAAGTGTACATTTTTCAGATACAAAATATTATTTAGAATTTGAAGAAGGAAAACTAATTGAGTCATATGGTTTATTTGACTCTGGATGTCGAGCAGGATTACTCAGAGATAATGTAGAAACTAAAGATATGAATTTTGTAATGATCATAGACCCAAAAACAGGTTTTGAACAACTTATCGGTGATATACTAATTATTTCTGATTTAAATATTAGCTATGGAAAAGTATTTCCCATAGGATTAGTAGATACTGATTATAACTCTTTTCAATCTTATGCATTATATGGGTCATATAATTATAAAGTAGATGCACTTCCTGATTCGTGTATCAATTTGAATTGATACACTTAAAGAAGGTAGTCAATCCCTACCTTCTCACAATACGCACCCAACATAGCGCGCTCGAAGTCTTCGTTGGTAGAGTAATTGTAACCGAAACATTCATCCCACAGACTATGATCTTCCATACACATGTAGAAAAATACTTTTTTGTGCCATGGTTCAAATGATTTGTAGGCATGGGTGAACATCTCTTTTTTTATGGCTAAGGGATAGGAAGCTTTTCCACTGGCATCTTCAAAAGGCATCTGCAATATCTTTGACTTAAAGCCACGCTCTCTTAGTTGCTTGATAACGGGCTTAATAAAAGTGAGTGTTCCAAAAGAGACCAAGGCCACTTCGTCTACTTTAAACTCTTTAATCAAACGCGCATAAATATCTCCATAATCACTCAAATAATTTTCGTACTGTACAATAGGATGAAAATGGAAACCAACCTTCACCCCTTTATCTGCAAGGCGGCGCGCTGAGCGAATACGTTTATCCAGCGAGGCACTTAAATGCTCTTCATTATCAATAATGATCTGTGTATTAATCGAAAAGGTAATTAATATATTTTTAGGAAGTTCATTTTCTAACAGATACTTAATGTTGTCTGATTTGGTTTTAAACTCTAAAAGGACATTTGGATTGCTACGTGCAAAGTCCATCAAGGCATCTAAAACACCCTCTCTATTACCAAACATCAAAGAGTCTGAAGATTGCCCTGTTCCAATGTGGTAGGTCTTATTGGGGTCAAGATTGAGGTTTAAAAGTTTATCCGCAAACTTTCCATCAAAGGTGATCTTATTTTGATTATAAAAACTCTGAATTGAGCAGTAAGAACAGTCAAAACCACATGACTCAACAGCGTCAAGCGTGAGAAGATTACAACATCTGGTTTTAGGTGAGGCAACGGGACACATTCCTAAACCTAAAGACTCTTTATCTTCCACATGAAAGGTAAATTTTTGCTCACTGGCTACATTTTTTAGACTAAAGTCTTCGTAACTGTTGGGTCTATTTTTTACATTTTCATACGCTGTGCGTAGGGATTTCATAAATGCTTTTTTATTAGGATTTTCACCACAGTAGGTGATGATACTTCCCTCATCCCACATATTTAAGTCCACTGCCATCTCTATTATCTGACGAATTTCTTGATGAGAAAACCTCATTTCAGTGGCTTTTTCTCGAATGAACAACTGTTCATTACTATTTAATTTATGGAAATAACTATTTTTTATTGATGTTTCAAATTTATCACTGTATTCATTCATCCTCTGCGTCCTCTACGGTGGTGTTTTTTATCTCCGCGCTCGTGTCTGTCTTTATGTTTTTTGTGGGTGTAGTTACTCTTAAAACAGCTTTGACAGATGGCGTATTCACTGTCTGTTGGTAGGGTTTTATTACACATCCTACACGTTGGGGCGAAGTGATCTTGTTTGAGTGAACTCTCGATGTAGTGGTTCAGTCTATAACGTTCAGATTTTGCTTTTCGTACATCGGTAAAGTTTTCACTAAAACGGTAAGAGAGCCACAGATACAAAGAGATCTCTTTGACCCTATCTTCAACCTCAAGCAAATCAAAAGCACTTTTTGCCGCTTCATTGAGTTTTTCCATGGGTAAGTAAGCCACCGGTAAATCTTTTTCCAGAGCGCTGGTGTAGCGCTCAAAAGAGGCCATGATATAAGGAGACTTTGCATTCACGGGTGCGCAAGAGAGATGATACTTGGTCGCCAAGTCTATGTCATAACGATCCGTAATTGCCGCACTATCTAACATAGACTCAAGATTAATCGCTTCAAAAGGTCCATTAAACTGCATATTCTTAACAAAGAATTTTAATATCTCTAGCAGTGACTCCTCTTCCAAAATAGAACCCACCAACTTGATATGTTCTAAGTTTGCACTCACCTTAAATGGGATCTTTATCTTTTTATCTTCTTGATAATAGGTCTTAGAAATTGAACGTAAAATATCAGGACGTAGCGCGCCTACATAACCACTCTCATGTAGTCCATAACGCCCAGCACGTCCAGATATCTGGTGAACTTCTGTCGCCACTAAGTCTCTATTTTTTTCTCCATCAAACTTCTCACCCTTGGCAAAAAGTATCGTCTCGATAGGCAGGTTCATCCCCATGGCAATGGCGTCCGTTGCCACGATGATTTCACTCTCTCCTTCACGAAAGCGACGCGCCTCTTCACGCCGTACTTCTGGAGAGAGGTTTCCATAAACCACACTCACTGAGTACTGAGAAGAGAGAAGTTGTTTATACCGCAGCACCTCTTTTCTTGAAAAAGCGATGACTGCCGTGTTTGGTTTAATATCTTTAATATCCGTAGGTCGCTCTAAAAGTGTGAGTGGATTTTTACGTTCAAACTCAATAATTTCTAAGGTTTCACCAAGGTACTCTGCAAGGGCTACAATCGCCTCTTTTACGTTAATAGAACCGGTCATTATCACACGCTTTGCAGGTGCGCCGATAATGGCATTGGCCCACGCCCAACCACGATCTCTATCATCAATCATCTGCACTTCATCAATCACACAGACGTCCACATCAGCTTCATAACTCATCATCTCAATAGTCGAACTGATATGGGTCGCATCTTCATCCAATATCTGCTCTTCACCCGTTATGAGTGAGGCATCTAAGCCATCAGCGCGCAGGGATTCATAACCTTCTAGTGCCAGTAAACGCAGTGGTGCAAGGTAGTAACCCGTATCCGCAGCACCTAACTCTTGCATCGCTTGATAGGTTTTCCCACTATTAGTCGGGCCAATATGTAAAACCAACTGCCGTTTCATCGCACGCGCTTGTGGAAAGAGGTTTTTAAAGTCACGAATAGTGCGCGCCAGCAACTCTTGTCTTTGACGTTTTAAAAGGTCTTGTTGGATACTTTTATTGAAGTGAAAAAGAACAGAACGGTGTAATTTAGGGGTGATAGAGAGTTCATCATGTAGCAGTGGCAATAAATCTTTATATAGTTTATTATATAGTTCACTCTGAGACAGACCCAAAAGACGGGCACTCTCTCCACATTCATCGGCTAAAGATTCAAGTTCAAGCATAAATCCATTGACCGTATTTGAGCGAGACTTTTCCAGTTTTGGATAGAGATTAAGGGCGGCACCTGACCAGATAGCCGAGGTCGCTTCTTGTTTATCAAAACTCAGATAAAGATTATAATTAACCTTCTCATCACTAAATGGTAGCTCAAACTCTGAGCGTGTGATGGTGATGATCTCTTGTGGTGTTGAATAGAGTTTAATCAACTCCAACTGCTGAGAAAATATCTCTCTAAAAATAACATCATTAAGCTCAGGAGAGAGTACTTCTTCTCCATTACTTTGTCGAAGCGCTTGTACTATTTGTGTAGAAGAGAGGTAGTGATGCTCATTTTCTAAAGAGAGTAAAAAACGGTCTAGTTCTGATTGTTTTTTGGTACGCAATTCATCTTTTTTAAGACGCAGCGCGCTGATAATATCTTCTTCAGAATTTTCGTCTAAGTAAGTATAGGCAATGGTCTCACTTTTAAGCACCACACTTTTAGAAAACTCCTCTTCAAAAATTTCATATTCTAAGTTTTCAGAAAACTCTAAACGGTTTTTATAATCAAAACTTGCATCAATCGTATCTTCGATACGCAGACGTTTTTGCTCAAAACGCAGATGGCGTAGTTTACTCTCTATCTTTGCTGGCGTAATTTTTTTAGGTTTAACATCGATAAAAATCTGTTGCAGATCATAACGCTCCGAATCACTCATCTCATAATCTTCAAAAAGCTCATCGAGTGTTACTATCTTACTTTTCTCTTCGTGTTTAGATTTTGTACCATAATAGATCTTCGAGTTTGACTTAAAAAATCCATGAATAAGTTCACAGGTCTCTTTGTCCGCCTCAGACCATAAACGTCTAAAACTACGCACCAAAGTCTCTTTTTGCCAATCATCAGGAACAATCCCCAAAATATGTACCAAGTCAATAAGCGTGTGAGAACTCACCCTTACTATCCCCTCATCAAAACCATCTCCATCAAAAAAATGACGAATACTTTCGTTTAGTTTTGCACGTTTTTTGGTTTTCTTTCCACTTGCCATCAGAGACCTTTTTTATAGTTACGTAATCATATCAAAATAGTCCCATAGTTATTGATTATTATACTTTGGTTAGACTGCGCTTATGCAAAAAATAATTTCCCTAAAAATCAAAATCGCCTTAATGCTTATTGCTACGATGAGTGTGATGTCTGGTATCACCATTGTTGCCACGCTTCCCCTTATCTCTCATACCTTTAGTCAAATCGAAAATATCGACTTTTATTCTAAACTGATGCTGACTATTCCCTCTATTGTCGTCGCTATTTTTGCACCACTTAGTGGAATGGTTGTTGATAAATTTGGTCGCCTCAAACCGCTTTATGTAGGTATGACACTTTTTATTATTGGAGGAAGTTCAGGTTTTTATATTCATGACTTCTGGACAATTTTAATAGGGCGCGCTATATTAGGTGTCGGAGTTGCCTTACTGATGACCAGTTCTATGGCACTTATTGGAGATTATTTTAATGATGAAGATAGACATAAATACATGTCTCTTCAAGGTATGGCTATCGGGATTGGTGGAATTATTTTTATCACCTCAGGTGGTTTTTTAGCGCAAATACACTGGTCGTATCCTTTTGCCATTTACCTTATCCCATTGCTTTTTTTCCCTTTAATTATTAATGCCCTGTATGAACCACATAATGAACATAAGGTACACGTAGAAAAAGGGAACGAGCGCGCTGTACTCTGGCCTGTCTATGTAAGTGCCTTCTTCTCTATGTTACTCTTTTATATGTTGCCTACCCAACTGCCGTACTTAATTGTTGATGTCCTCAAAGGAAGTCCTTCAAACATCGGAATCATGATCGCCTTGTCAATGTTTGTTAATGCACTCACTTCTATGCAGTACGCAAAAATAAAGGCACGTTTTTCTTATGCGACGATATTTTCATTTGCCTTTGGATTTTTCTCTCTAGGACTGTTTATCATCTCACAAGTTTCTACGGTAAATGATCTTTATTACAGTTCTATTTTTATGGGTATCGGTTTTGGTCTTATCATTGTTAATATCAACGCTTGGTTTCTTTCCGTTGTAGAACCAAGCAGACGAGGACGTGCCTCAGGTGTTTTAGCCTCTAGTTTTTTTACAGGACAGTTTTTCTCTCCCCTGCTTTTTCAACCCATTGTTTTAGCCTATGGGATACAAGGACTGTTTTTAAGTATTTCAATTATCACCGTTTTGATTGCGATATTAATATTTGTTAACAATAAAAAATAACAGATTCTTCAAGGATTTGTAAGGGTTTTCTTACTATAATTATTTCTAATAATTTGATATGGAGATCATCATGGGAATATTTGGCCACACAAAAGCAGAAGTCGCACTACTTGAAAACGAAATAATTGCGCTAAAAAAAGAGAATACACGTCTTCAAAGTGACAATGATTCGATGAGAGCACAGTTTGATACTTTAAACTCTAATGATGCACAATCAGTCAATTACACTGACATGGTCTGTGACATTTCACAATCTGAAAACGAAAAGCTTATTCTTGGTCTTAAAACCATTCAAAATAATCTTAGCAATGTTGTAGATGAAACAGAAGAGATAGCGACAGAAACAGTACAGATTCAAAATAATGCAGAGGATTCAAGATCAGGAATTGACTCTATTTATAGCTCTGTGCAATCCCTTGGCGAGCTCTCTGTTGATTCTGTGAGTGCTATTGATTCACTCTCTAATCGTGTTAGTGAAGTTAATCAAATCATTGAATTGATTAGAGATATTGCTGATCAAACCAACCTCCTCGCACTTAATGCCGCTATTGAAGCTGCGCGTGCGGGTGAACATGGTCGTGGGTTTGCGGTGGTTGCGGATGAAGTACGTAAGCTTGCAGACAGAACACAAAAGGCCTTGGGTGAAATTTCCATGGTTATTGCTACCGTCAATCAAGAAGCCAGTGAGATGTCGGTTAAGTCTGATACTATGAACAATCACGTACAGGAGATTACAGAGGGTATTGATGGTTTAAACAATGGTCTTGCACAGAGTTCTGATCTGGCGTCTATGATTACACACTCTGTTGATAATCTACGTGACAATGTTTTTATTCCCCTAGCAAAACTCGATCATATCATCTGGAAAGCAAATACCTATCTCTCTGCTATTACTAAAAAACCTGTCTTTGACTTTGTTTCTCATCATGACTGTCGTTTGGGCAAATGGTACGAGGGTGGTGCGGGTAAAGAACGCTTTGGAAAAACACTGTCGTACTCAAAAATTCCAACACCTCATGCACAAGTACATAACTCGACTAAAGATGTGTTTGAAATTATTCAACGTCCTGGTGACTTAGATTGTAAAGCATTAAATGGTGCACTAAAACAGATGGAAGACAGTAGTGAAGAGATTTTTGATCTCTTAGAAGATATCTTAAAAGAGAAAAACCACTAAGAAGTTTTAAAGTGGTTTAGTTGTGTATTTAATGCGCTCGAATTATTTAATAAGTTTTGAGCGATTTGTGTAATCTGTGTAATCTCTATATTGTTTTGTTCAGAGAGGTTAGACATTTTAGAGACTTTCTTCGTAATTGATTTCAATTTTATTTCCATTGATGATGAGTCTTCAAGTGACGCTTCACTCACATCAACATTGTGTTGGATTGAGTGACTCACCCCATCAATTTTTTCTAAAATCTCATCACTTCTGACTGCCAACTCTAAAATATTTTCACTATTTTCACTCATCATATCTGATGAATCCGAGATAGACTGGATGACTACAGAAATAATAGAATTGATCTCTGTTAGTGATTTTTGTGTACGTTCTGCGAGTTTACGTACTTCATCTGCAACCACCGCAAACCCACGACCATGTTCACCCGCACGCGCGGCTTCAATAGCGGCATTGAGTGCGAGAAGGTTGGTTTGATCTGCAATATCAGAGATAATAGAAAGCACATCGCTAACTGAGGCTGCTTCAGCGGAGAGTTGCTCAAATTTTTCATTTAATGAAGCACTCATCTCGGTAGTATTGTTAATCTCATCAGAAATGGTATGCACAATACCTGTCACATCATCAAGATCACTGTTAATCTGTTTTGAACTCTCCAACGACTCTTTAGCATTTTCGACACTACTCTCAATAGATGAGGCAATCTCTTCTGCCGTTATGTTGGTATCTTTTGCTATCTCAGTGGTTGTTTTTGACTGTTGAAAAAGTGAACTCGCCACATCATCAAGTGTTTTAGTTGAACCTACGGCCTGAGAAGTAATCTCTTTTGTATCCCCAATAGTCTCTTGAATTTTACTGATGAAATGATTCAGATTGGCACTCGCTATGCCTATCTCATCACGTGCATTACTAATAGGTAGACGTTTGGTTAGGTCACCATCACCATGAGAAAGATCCGCCGAAACCCGATCAAGTTCTTTAATCGGGTTAAGGATATTAATACCTGTTAAGTAGTTGATTCCTATAAGAAGAAGAATTAAAAGTGTGCCTAAAACAGTAAAGTACTTTAAAAACTCACTGGCAATTTCATCAAAATAGTCAGCCTTATTCACACCCGGAACCACCCACATATCCCAAGCTTTAATATATTTAAAAGCTGCAATTTTATTTTGTCCACTTGTTGAAGAGGTGTATTCATAAATTCCACCCTCTTTATGTGATGTAATATAGGCACCATAAGAGGTGTTTTTAAGATTTCCACCCTCTTTTTTGGGGTGAATCATTAACTCACCATCAGGAGCGATAAAGTAGACGTACCCACTTTTACCTATTCTCAAATTGTGCATCTCATTTTTAAAAGCAGGATCTTCATAGGCTTTAGGTGAGATGGATGCAATATAGTTGACAGATTTTTCAAGGGTATTAACCACCGTGAGCATATCTGATTTCATAATCTTTTTAATCGAGCCCTGCGCTAAAAAATATGCTACAATCACACTCATAAAAATAGCCAATATGGCAGCGATGAGATTAAATATAAATTTTGATTTAATTGTATTCATTTATGTAATCCTTAACTCTTGTATAACCATTTTAGTACAAATAAATAAAATGCCCATTAAAGGTCTCTTGTGAAGTTATCCTATATCGGAAAAATCGTCACTTTTCTACAACAATTTAAAAAAATATCTGCCATCTACCGTATTTCAGACTCCGTGTTAAAGGTGGTTTTCGATCGTGATGAGGCTATCTATTTTGATATGCAACGTTATGGCGCAAAAATGTTTAAAAGTGATGAAATCACACGCTCAAAAATCTATCAAGCACCCTTTGATGTTATGCTTGCTAAGACATTTAATCGCAGTGAAATAGTCAATATTTCACAAATAAGCGATGATAAAATCATTCGTATTGATGTAGAACAAAACAGCTCATATAAGGCCAATAAATTTTCTATTCAATTTGAATTTACTGGAAAATATACCAATATTATCCTCTTAGATGACAACAACACTATTATCGAAGCCCTAAGACATATTGACTCTGCTTCATCTTACCGTGCTATCAAAGTAGGGATTGAACTCTTAGACCCCCCTGCACCTCCGTACACAGCTAAAGAGTATACCATTGGTGACATTGAAGAATTTTTATATGAGACCTACAACAAAGAAGCATCTCATGAGTTGGAGCGACTTAAAAAACAGTACATCCAAACACTTGAACGTCAAAAGGCAAAGGTACAAAAAGTTCTAAACAAGCTTGAAAATGCACAACAGTTAGAAGAGGAGAGTGCTAAAAATTATAACTATGCCAATTTGGTTCTCTCCAATAGACACCTTATTAAACCCTATTCAAAGTCCGTTGAGCTTTATAATTTTGAAGGTGAATTAATCACCCTATCGCTTCCCGAAAAAGCAGGTACCCTTAACGAGATATCTGAAACATTTTTTAAGCGCGCTAAAAAAGCCAAGCAGAAGGGTTTAAATGTTCATATCCAGTTCAAAGATTTAGAGCAGAAGATTGAGCATTTAGATCATTTTATTAACACCGTTGAAAATGCCACCAATGTGGCCAAACTTCAACTACTTTTTCCAAAAAAGAGTGTAGAGAAAAAAATTAAACGTTCTGAATCGATTGAGACCTTTTTTGTTGAAGGGTACAAAATATCTTTAGGTAAAAATGAACGTGGGAATGTCGAGCTTTTGCAAAATGCGAGAGCGCGTGATGTCTGGTTTCACCTCCAAGGTAGACCCTCAACTCATGTCATCATCAGAACGGATAAACAAAATGTACCCCTTCACGTCCTTGAAGCTGCCGCATCTTTGTGTGTGGAGTTCTCCGTATTTGAGAAAAGTTGGTATCTGGTCGATTATACTCCTAGACGAGAGGTTACGATACAAGAGGGGGCAAATGTGCTCTACAATAAATATAAAACTCTCAGCATAGAAAAATCATAAGGAGGCCATTATGGCATCAGTAGGACCAATAGGCAGTACTATTCATGTAAATCAGCAGATGGCCACCGTCGCTGCGGATAAAAATGCACAACTTAACCGTTTTGACTTACAAAATGTAGCTGCTGCAGAACTCGCCAATGCTAAAAATAAAGAAGTACTAGAGGTTCGTCCAACTGAAGAGACACATGAGGTCGACCCTGATCGTGAACATACTAAAAAAGAGGCAGAGCAAGAGACCCCTGAAAATGAAGAACCCCAAAGTGAAGAAGAGAAACAAGCTCTTAACACGGGCAACTCATCGAGACACATTTTAGATATTAAAGTATAAACATAGGATATAATCTCTTCAACTATTATTAGAGGGTATTATTTAATGTTTTCAGCGCACAAAGAACGTATTGTTACAGGCACTGCCTTAGTTTTGGCAGTTTTAGCCATCGGTTTTATTGATAACTTTTTTCTTATGTGGGCTTTTTTAGGTCTCACCTACATCATTGCTTTTCATGAAGCAAACAAACTCTACGGTATTGAAAACAACAACTCTCTTTACACTTACGCTGCCATTCTTTGGATTATCGCTGCATTTTATCCTTATGGAGATGACCTTTTTATTCTTGCAGGCATCATATTTGCCAGTATTTTGGTCTACAAGCAAGAGCTTGAGTGGAAATATATGCTTCCATTTATCTATCCAACAGCCGGTATGCTGTTTATCCTAACCTTGTATCAAGAGTACGGTGTACTATCACTTCTATGGCTACTTGCTGTTGTAGCACTCACTGATGTAGGCGCCTATGTAACAGGTAAAAGCTTTGGTAAAACCTCATTTAGTATCACCAGTCCCAACAAAACTTTAGAGGGTGTTGCGGGTGGTATTTTCATCGCCACAGTGGGTGGTTTTCTAGTGGGTCTGAGTATTGTCAGTGCGCCAGTTGCCCTTGTTATCTCATTTTTTACCGCAACGCTTTCTGTCTTTGGTGATCTGTTTGAATCTTACCTCAAACGTAAAGCAGACGTCAAAGATTCAGGTGCTATTTTACCTGGACACGGTGGTGTTCTTGACCGCATTGATGGATATCTTTTTGGTGCCATTGTGATGTTGGTTCTACTTCGAGGACTTGTTTAAGCGTGGTACTTTTAGGCTCAACAGGCTCCATCGGGGTAAATACCCTTATTATCGCACAAAAATTCAACCTTGATATTGAAGTACTTGTTGCAGGACGTTCAGTTGACCTTCTTAACCAACAAATTGCGATTCATAAACCACGTATTGTGGTTATCGGCCAGCGCACTGACGTTGAGAAGATACATCATGATAAAGTTTATTATGGAGACAAAGGTATTCTTCGCGCTATTGAAGAGTCACACAGCGCGCTGGTTGTGAATGCACTCGTTGGCTTTTTAGGTCTTGCACCCACACTTAAAGCCATAGAGATGGGGAAAAAAATCGCCCTTGCCAACAAAGAGTCTTTGGTCGCAGGTGGAGATTTTGTTGATGTTTCCAATATACAACCTATTGACAGTGAACACTTTGGACTTTGGTACCTTCTTCAAGATTCTAAGCCACATGAGAAGATGATTATTACAGCCAGTGGTGGTGCCTTTCGTGACATACCTCTAGAGCAACTCAAACACGTGGGCCTTAAAGACGCATTGAAACATCCAAACTGGTCTATGGGCCAAAAAATTACCATCGATTCTGCAACCATGACCAACAAGCTTTTTGAACTTCTTGAAGCGCGCTGGTTATTTGGAGAGGGTCAATATGACGCCATTATCGAAACAAAATCTCTGATTCACGCCCTTATTGACTTTAAAGATGGCTCGACAACTGCACATTTTGCACACGCTTCTATGCAGTTGCCTATTGCCTATGCCCTCGATGTTGAAGTTGATAAGCAAATATTAAAGCCCGTAAACCTTCTCGAAGTAGGCTCTTTAGAATTTCGTGCCATTGAACATGCGCGCTACAATATCTGGAATATTAAAGATGATATCTTAAAAAATCCTCATCGAGGTGTGGTTGTTAATGCTGCTAATGAACGTGCTATCGAGCAGTTTGTAGACGGTCAAATCAGCTTTTTAGATATCTCTAAACGCACCATTGAAGCGTATGAGAAGTTTGATATTAAGGCAGAAAATATTGAGGATGTCTTTGCTATTGACAGTGAAGTTCGTGCTTTTGTTGGCGCGCTGAAGTGAGCAGTTTAAGAGAGCAAAAAGTTTTACTACTACACGGCTGGGGAGGAAGTGATAACCCTCACTGGCAAGCATGGTTAGGTAGCGAAATCGTAAAAGATTACGGCACCGTTGCTTTTCCTCTTTTAGACAATCCTCATTTCCCTTCTAAAAATAGATGGATGAAACAGTTTAAACAACTGCTCAAAGAGTTTCAACCTGATGTAGTTATCTGTCATTCTCTTGCCAATACAACCTGGTTCCATCTATGTAATGAAGGCGAGATAGACGAGGTTAAACGACTCCTTTTAGTTGCTCCTCCACGCTTAAATTTAGAACTTGATACCATTGCTACATTCTTCCCTGTTAAAGTTCCCTCTAAACTTTTTGCAAAAGAGATAACCTTGGTAACTTCAGATAATGACCCCTACATGACTGCTCAAGAAGCAAGCGCGCTACAAAAATCTTTAAATGTTGAGATGAAAGTACTACATAACGCAGGGCATATCAATGAAGAAGGTGGTTTTGGAGAGTGGCCATGGGTACTCTCATGGCTGAAAAAAGCTTCATGAAGAGATATCTCACCCCATTTCTATTTTTATTATTAATACTCTCATTACAAACCTCTCTCTACGCACAAGAGCCTCCAACTGACCTGAACAATACAGCAGTAGTCTCTGAGATACAAGAAGAGCCAGAAGAAGAGTTTGATGATGACTTTGGCGATGATTTTGATGATTTTGAAGAGGAAGAGGAAGAGCTTAAAGATGATACCTTTGATCCCTTAAGTGGCTATAACCGTTTTATGACCTCCTTCAACAAGGGTCTATATACCTATTTTCTTAATCCTGTGCTTATTAAACCTTACAAATTTATTTTGCCTAAACCTGTCCAAGTCTCTATCAACAACTTCTTTTTTAATCTCTACTATCCCGTCAGCGCTGTCAACACTGTTTTACAGCTCAAATTTAAAGCAACTGCAACAGAAACAGGACGATTTGCCATCAACTCCACACTAGGGATTCTTGGTCTTTTCGACCCTGCTGAAAAGTGGTTCGGAATTGAGGCTCATGTAGAAGACTTTGGACAGACACTGGGTCACTATGGAGTGGGTTCAGGGTTTCACATAGTGTTACCTTTCTTCGGTCCTACCAATCTTCGTGATTTAAGTGGTGATTTTCTTGACTTTTATGTTAATCCTATCTATTATGTTGATGTAAGAAAATATAATTTGGTTCAAAACACCTATCAATCATGGGCGGTCATTGGATATAAAGAGTTCAACGATCTTGCTGTATTTAACAAAGAGTATCAATCTATGCTTGACGACGCTGTTGATCTCTATCTCTACCAACGTGAAACTTATGAACAAAACAGAATTAAAGATATTGAGGAATAACTTATGAAAAAAAACTTTTTGCACATTCTTTTAGTACTATTGATGTTAAGCCCACTCTCCCTTTTTGCACTTACTGAGGGCAGTATTAAAGCCGATGTTCGTGTCGCTGTTGATGAGATTCAAAATATCAGTAAAAACAGTGCTCTCGATATGGAAGGTAAACGTCATGCCTTAGACAAAGTCATAGATCCTATTTTTGATTTTACACTGATGGGAAAACTAAGCCTAGGTAAGACAGCATGGAAGGCTCTCTCGAAAGAAGAGCGTAAAGAGTTTGTAAAACTTTTTACCCAAAGAACAAAAAATGCCTACCTTTCAAAGTTAGACATCTATAAAGATGAAAAAATCACTGTGCTAGAACCAAAAAAGGTCAAAAAACGTATCCATATCTCGACCTATCTTATACTAGAGGGTGAGCGAAAAGAGTTACTTTATAAACTCTATAAATCAAAGAAAGATGGCTGGAAAATTTATGATGTTGACGTCATCGGCGTAAGCTTAGTTCAGACCAATCGTTCTCAATTTGATGCAATCATTAAAAAAAGCTCCGTTCAAGGACTCCTTGAAAAACTACGTGAGAAGTAATGCTTAAACAGGTCTACTCTCGCTTTATACTGCGTTATCCTAAACTGGTTATCGCATTTATCTTAATACTCACTGCTTTGATGGGAACCCAAGCCTTAAAACTCAAGGTGGATGCCTCCGCAGAAACACTTATTTTACATGATGATGTAGACCTTGTTTATACCCGTTTAATCAATAAACGCTACAGAACAACTGACTATTTGGTTGTCACGTATAGTCCATTTAAACCCCTTCTTTCCCAAGAGATAGTGACTGATCTTACACAATTGAGTCAAGAACTTTTAGAGGTACAAGATGTAGAATCCATCACCTCTATCTTAAATGTTCCTCTATTACAGAGCCCTCCTAAACCACTTACCGAACTCCTTAAAGATATTCCAGCTATTAATAAAGGCGGTGTTGACCTCCAGCTTGCAGCAGAAGAGTTTAAGGCAAATCCTCTTTATAGTTCAAACTTGGTTAATAAAGACCTAAGCACTACAGCCCTACTTGTCAACTTTAAATATGATCATAAATTTTATGCCATGCTTGATGATATCAATCACTTGCGTGATCAAAAAAAACGATCTAAAGAGGAGAAACTCCATCTGAAGAGCTTGACCAATGAGTTTAAAGCCTACAGAGATATCCTTCGAATGCAAATGCATCAGAAAATTATTGATACCAGAAAAATACTAAATGCACATCAAGCACATGCGGAACTGTTCCTTGGTGGGGCAGATATGATTGCAGATGATATGACAGGTTTTGTTGAACATGATCTTAAAACCTATGGTAGTATCGTTTTGTTACTGCTTATTTTTGTCTTATATTACGTATTTAGACGTATCCGATGGGTATTTTTACCTGTTTTAGTGAGTGCACTTTCTATATTAATGACCATAGGCTTTATGGGCCTAAATGAATGGGAAATCACGGTTATCTCTTCAAACTTTATTGCCTTGCAACTTATTTTAACTATCTCTATTATTATTCATCTTATTGTGCGTTATATCGAGTTGGCAAAAGAGTCACCGCAAGCAGACCAGTACGAACTTGTTTTACATACCACGCTATCCATGTCTAAACCGACATTTTTTGCGGTACTGACAACCATTGCAGGTTTTGCATCTTTAATGCTCTCAGATATTAAACCCATCAGCGCACTAGGAATGATGATGAGTGTTGGTGTGAGTATCTCCTTAGTGACCACCTATATTATCTTTCCAACTACCTCTATGTTAATGAAACGAACCCAGTACAATGAAGCGCACGAATCACACTACCCTTATATGCAATACATCTCAGATTTTATCGAAACACGCGGAAAAATCATCCTCTTTATCACGCTTCTCTTGGTGGCTTTTGCACTGAGTGGACGATCTAAACTTTTTGTAGAAAATAGCTTTATCAACTACTTTAAACCCTCTACTGAGATTTATAAAGGAATGTTGGTTATTGATAAAGACTTAGGGGGAACCACCTCTTTAGACGTTAGTATCGACCTTCCTCCTGTAGAAGTAGACACCGCAGCGAGTAGTGATGAGGAAGAGGATGACGACTTTGATGAATTTGATGATGAACTCGAAGCACAGTCTTCACAAAAACAGTACTGGTTCACCAGTGAGCGTATGGAAGTTATCTCAAAAGTGCATAACTATTTAGAAAGTATTGAAGGTGTTGGAAAAGTTATCTCACTTAATACCCTTCTTGAAGTAGGTAAAACTTTAAATGAGGGAGAGTCGCTTGATAATTTTGAGCTTGCCCTACTGTATAAAGAGTTGCCCCAAGAGTTTGCAAACATAATTTTAAAACCTTATATTGATATTGAAAACAATCAGGTACGCTTTGCGATGCGTATTATTGACTCTTATCCTGATCTGCGTAGAAATGATTTGATTAAAGAGATCAAGCGCGCCTTGGTTGAAGATTATAATATAGAAGCGTCTCATGTGCACCTCTCAGGTATGATGGTCTTGTATAACAACATGCTTCAAAGTCTTTTTAGTTCACAAGTTGAGACCTTAGGCGCAATGGGCTTACTTCTCTTTGTGATGTTTATATTCCTTTTTCGCTCTATTTTTGTTGCCCTTATTGCGATGGTTACCAATCTTATTCCTATTGGTATTGTTTTTGGATTTATGGGATGGTTCCATATTCCACTAGATATGATGACAATTACTATTGCGGCCATTAGTATGGGGATTGCTGTGGACAATAGTATCCACTATCTTTACCGTTTTAGAAAACTATTACTCCTAGGAAACAGTTATATCGAATCGATGCATCAAGCACATGAAAGTATCGGCTACGCTATGGTTTATACTTCAGCAACCGTTATCATAGGCTTTTTGATACTGCTTATTTCTGCGTTTATCCCTACCATCTATTTTGGTCTATTAACCGCTCTAACGATGTTCTCTTCTATTACATTGACCCTCGTACTGTTACCTAAAATGCTTATTATGTTTAAGCCATTTAAGTGTGAGACTTTAGACAAACCCATCTTGAAGTAATGCCACACTTTTATAATAACTTCGTACCTTATTATGATGCCTGGCTAAGCAGTGATCCTACCACTGCACCCTTAATAGAACACTATAAAGAAGCCATCCTTCAACATGATCCGCACACAACTATTATTTATCTCGGTCTTGCCACAGGACGTATTGCCAAAGAACTTCTAGAGAATACTCCTCATCAATTTATCGGTATCGACTACTCCGTAGCTATGATAGAGCATGCAAAAAAACATTTTCAAAGTCTCCATCTAGATAAACGTATACAATGTTTACATCAAGATATTCTCAGTCTTACTATCCCAACATCCAAAAACCTTTTTCTTTTACCCTTACGTACCCTAGGACACTTTGTTGAATTGAAGGATAAAAAGTCTGCCCTACGCGCTATCTATGAAAGTATGGCAGAAGGAGAGCAACTTATTTTTGATATGGAGCTTTTTAATGAGAAGAGAGCTAAAGAGGTTCATGCACAGTATATGTGTGCGCATTATGATGAGGAAAATAAACGTGTGCTTTACAATAAGTTTAGTTTTGATTTTCAAACACAACACATTGATGTTGATGTACAACATGCCACACTTCAAGACAATACGCTTGAGGATTTGGAAAAACTGAGTTATAACTTTAGTTGGATAACCCCCGCACAAACCCATACTCTACTTCATGAACTGGGTTTTAAAAACATTCATAACCATCAAAGTGATACCTATCAACTATGGACTGTCACCAAGTAGTGTATAATTTCATCAAAAAGAGAGTGTCATGGTTTTAAGTATAGAGAGTTCGTGTGATGACAGTTCCGTTGCCGTAACCCGTATCAAGGACAACAAACTTCTTTTTCACCGTAAAATTTCTCAAGAACTAGAACATGCAAAGTATGGTGGGGTGGTTCCTGAACTTGCTTCTCGTCTACACGCTGAAGCACTTCCACGAATACTTGAAGAGGCAAAAGAGTACTTTAGTGAACTCAAAGCTGTTGCGGTAACAAACTCGCCAGGATTGAGTGTGACACTCGTTGAGGGTGTAACCATGGCCAAAGCATTAAGCATCTCATTAAAGATACCTCTTATCGGTGTTGACCACTTAAAAGGTCATGTCTATTCTCTTTTTATTGATAAACCAACACAATTCCCTCTCACCGTGCTTTTAGTCTCTGGTGGTCATACCCAAGTCATGGAAGTCCAATCCTTAGAAAAGATGGAAGTTGTCGCACGCACTCTTGATGATAGTTTTGGGGAAAGTTTTGATAAAAGTGCCAAAATGATGGGTCTGCCTTATCCTGGTGGTCCAGAGATTGAGAAATTGGCAAAGGGTGCTGATCCACTTAAACATCCTTTTACTATCCCTATGTCTCAATCAAAATTAATTGCCTTCTCTTACTCCGGAATCAAAAACGCCGTCAGACTGGCAGTACAAGAAGCTAAAGATGAAAGCGACTATCCAGATATCGCAGCCTCATTTCAACATATCGCCGTTGCACATCTGACACAAAAGTTAAAAAAGTATTTTAAAACACACGTTCCTAAAACCTTTGCCATTGTTGGTGGAGCGAGTGCAAACCTCTATTTAAGAGATAAAATCGAAGCCCTACTTAAACCACACGGCGCTTCTTTATTACTAAGTGAACTCAAGTATTGCTCCGATAATGCGGCAATGATTGGGCGCGTTGGTGTGGAAATGTATAGAGATAAAAAGTTCAGCGCCTTGAAGGATTTACAAGTCTCTCCTAAAAGTCAAATTTAAACATGTACCTTAAACTAATCTTAATTTGAATTAATTGCATTCTAATTAAGACAAAAACTATCCTTTATTCTGTAAACTTCTCCTATCAAAATTTAAAATACAGGAGCCCAACATGGCAACAACAATGTTCAAAGGTACAGCAGTAGAATTATTAGGTAATGAAGTAAACGTAGGTGACAAAGCACCATCAGTTACAGTAGTAAACTCAGACGGTCTTGGTGATGTTACAGTTGGTGGAGCTCAAGCTCAAAAACAACTTATTATCGTAGTTCCTTCACTAGATACTGGTGTATGTGCAACAGAAACTCGTAACTTTAATGCTAAAGTTGCTGGTCTTGATGGCGTTCAAGCTACAATCGTATCTCTTGACCTTCCATTTGCAGCAGGTCGTTTTTGTGCAGCAGAAGGAATTGACAAATTAACTGTTACTTCTGACTTCCGTAACAAAGATTTCGCTAACGCTTATGGTGTTCTTCTTGGTGGATCTGTTCTTGCAGGTGTTACTTGTAGAGCAATCTTCGTAGTAGAAACTGACGGTACTGTTTCTTACAAACAAATCGTTCCAGAAATTACTGAAGAGCCTGATTATGATGCAGCTCTTGCAGCAGTTAAATAGTCTTTAAACACTAATTTAATTTCTGTCGAACCTACGCGTTTAGCGTAGGTTCACCTTCTTCAATTTATCCTCTAAAACCTCCATTTTTATTTACTTTTGACCTCAAAACAGCTACACTATAAGACTTTTTAATAGTATAGGAGAGAACATGAAAAATTTATTTAAAACTATAGCTTTAAGCACAGCACTTGCAACAACAGCCTCTGCAATTCCTTTAATTGATGGTGGAGTTGGTATCGGACAATGGGCAATGGATCAACCTACTGGAACTATTCAGGCCAGCATAGAAGGCACCCCACTTATTGATTTAGATCTGGCAAACACTGCTGGTTTCTCATCAACATCTACCACCTATGCCTTTGCTTATATTGAGCACCCTATCCCTATTATTCCTCAAGTAAGATTAGAGTATATGGATCCTACATTTGATGGAAATATTGGTCAGCTTGTTTATGATGGAACAACTTACGCTTCTGTTGATAATGCACTAAACCTCAAACAATTTGATGCAGTCTTCTATTATGATGTATTTGGATATCTTCCAACCAGTCTTATCCCTTTTATTGATCTTAAATTTGATATCGGTCTTGGAGCCAAAGTCATTGATGGATCATACGACCTTACTGCAACGGGTGTAGATATTCCTAGCGTAGCAGTTTCCATGTTTATGCCTTACGCTTATCTTAACCCAAGAGTAGAAGCTTTTGGATTAGGTCTTGACGTTATTTATAAATATTTAGGTTCTGGTGGACTATATAATTCTGGAATGACAGAACTTTCAGTCAGTCTTGATTACAAATTAGACTTTATTCCTTTCTTCTCTCCAGGTATAGAAGTTGGTTATAAAACTCAAGATATCCTACTTGACAGTTCTGACCTTGGTTTCGGTAGTGACACATCTCTAAACCTAGAGACAGGTTTTACAGGAATTTATTACGGATTAATTCTAGAATTCTAGTAATTATATGACAAAAGTACTCTCGACTCTTAGCGCACTGACCCTTTCTCTCTCTACACTGTACTCCAGTGAAGTAGAAATGAAAGCCAGTACCGGTTACTTTTATACTGGTGCTTCGGGTAAACTGATCTATCAAACACCTCCCGTTACTGGTTCTAGTGCTACTTTTAATTTTTCTCAAAAAACTCAAGCCTATTTTGATAGTGAAATTTGGGTAGATGTCCCTTTCTTTCCACATATCCGACTCGAATATACCAATGCCACACTTGATGGTATCTCAGATATAGAAATTCAAACTGATCTCAATCCTCAATATATAGAATTTATGAAAGAGTTTGGATTGGATTTAACACAAACATTTTCCCAAGACTCTACACTTGATGTCAATTTTTATGATGCCATTGCTTATTATCAATACCTAGAAAAGACCCCTTGGCCTACAATAGGTGTAGGTGCAGGAGTAAAATCTTTTAAATATGTCTACTCTCTCAATGTGGTTCAGTCTCTTGACTATCAAGATTACTCTGGTGCCAATGTTCCGATGATCTATCTTTACAGTAGATACTATGTTCCTGAAGCAGAATTTGCTCTCGAAAGTGATCTAAAATGGTATATTTTTGGAGATTCAACCATCTTTGACTGGCGCGCTAAGGCGGATTTGATGGTTGATTTTAATAAGGAGTTTTCAGCAGGTGTTGAATTAGGATACCGTCATATGCATTTTAACATCAAAGGTAAAGATGTGGACAGCGTGGCAGGAAATGCCACGTTTAGTGGTATCTACTTTGGTTTAATTGGTCTCTACGCAAAGCAATAAAGCCCTATGCATCCATACTTAAAGCTTTTTGTAACATCTGATCTGCCGTAGTAATCGTTTTAGAGTTGGCATCATAAGCGCGCTGCATAATGATAAGTTCTGTTAACCCAACTTCAAACTTTACATTTGAGCCCTCAAGTTTAAAATTTTGAACTGTAGCACCTAAAATATTGTTGCCTTCAGC
Source organism: Sulfurimonadaceae bacterium (assembly GCA_016744905.1). Classification (GTDB taxonomy): domain Bacteria; phylum Campylobacterota; class Campylobacteria; order Campylobacterales; family Sulfurimonadaceae; genus BB10. The sequence continues at coordinate 66,625 of JADGDM010000006.1, forward strand.
ATCTTTATAAAAGATAGCATTACCACTATTTGGTCCCTGTGTAAAACGTGAATCACCAACCTTGGTGAGACCTTGATCATTTTGGAAATGATATAGGGCAATTTTACCAACAGCACTTTGACGACCATTACTGAATGTAGCAATAACTTCAGCATTAGCATTCACCTCATAACCGATAAGATCACCTGATTCAAGACCATCAGCGCTTGATGAAGCACTAATATCTAAACCACTTGATGAAATCAGCCCTGAATATCCACTTCCTAGGTCAATATTAACACTACTTCCATTGTTATTCACATTAGGAAGGGTTGAACTGCTTAATCCTCCCGCATCATCAAAAGTAACCACACCACTTTGTGTATCATAAGTAATATTACCCTCTAAGTCCGTAACCGTTGCTACCACATCCCAGGTAACACCAGTTTCAGGTTGTGGATTTGTCTGGTTAAATACCAATTTAAGATTGTTTCGATTACCGTTAGCATCAACTATCTTCGAACTCATAGAGCGTGTCTCATTGTCCGTGCCTAAGTTACCACCAAAACTTGCCTGTGTAGTAGCAACAGCTGGGTAGGTTAGCGTCACTGGAAAATTGAGTGGTTCTTGACTGTTCACATCACCTAGGGCTAAGGTCGGGATTTCTTGTGTTAAACTCTCTCCATCAATATTATTGCCAATGGTTCCAAGCAGGTGATAGCCATCAAAAGTAACCAAATCACGTTCACCATCAAAGGTAAAACCACCATTACGTGTATATACAGTATCTTGTCCATTACTCACACCAAACCAACCATCGCCATCGATAGCAAGATCTGTATTTCTATCGGATAAAATAAGTGATCCACCACTCATATCAAGAGGGGTTGCTTGAATTTGTGAGCCTTGTCCACTGACACTATCTGCTATAGAGTTACGGGCTAAAACTACTTTTTCATTGTTTAACATACTTGAGAACTCAGTACTTTGACCTTTAAAGCCTATTGTAGAAGTATTGGCGAGATTGTCAGTAATAACATCGATACCAACCTGCATATTTTGCATACTGCTGATACCGGTAAAAAATGCTTGCATCATAATTTAGCCTTTAGTACACTTCTTTGATATTTTGAAATGGAACATATTGAGACCCCAATTTAACCATAGTCTCACCCTCATCAAAACGTACTGACTCTATCGGATAAGCGCCAACACGGCTTGTTCGTGCATTATCATCAGCATCAGTATAGTTCGCTTCTATATAATAAATACCCTCTTCTGCTTGTGTTCCATCTGCCTGAGATCCATTCCACTCAAACTCATACGTACCCGTTGTATTGGTACCTACATCAATGGTCTGAATAATATTTCCACTCCCATCAAGAACATTAATATTTCCCTCTCTCACATCTGAAGGAAAATAGAGCTCAAAACGACTCACTGCGCCCTCTTCTAAAGCGATAGCATTACTACCTAAGTCAGCAATCTTACCAATAGAAGCAATCACTGAAAAATCTTGAGTAGCGCCCAATTGAGCCGCTAATGCTTCTAAGGCACCATTTGTATTTTCAGCAGACTCTAAAGTCGCCAATTGTGAGGTCTGTGTCAAAATCTTTGCACTGTCCATCGGCTCTGTTGGATCTTGATGTTGTAACTCAACAAGAAGAAGCTTTAAAAAGTCATCTTTACCCAATACCCCTGCAGGATTTTCTGCAACACCTGGAATCGTTGGTGAAGTTAATGAAGTGTCTAATGATGAAGTAATTGCCATAATAAATCCTTTTATATGTACCTAGGAAGTATGATTTCTAGCTCTGTAGCTATTTCATATTCACTAGAATTTTCTGCATACTCATACTGCTCAAGAAGTTCTTTTCTTCTCTGCTCTTGTGAGTTTTGCTGGTGATCTTGACCTTGATTTGCTTGTCCATCACCTGAACTAAAGTTTAAGGTAGCATTTCCCATTCCATTTTGAGCCAATTGATTTTTAAGCTCTTGTACATTTTGCATCATTGCAGTAATTGCTTGGGTATTTGAGTTGAGCATAATATGCACATTATTACCACGTTGCACCATAGTCAAGTCCACATCTCCAAACTTAGCAGGATTTAATTTCATCTCCAACTTTGTAAAGGGTGGTTTATAATCTTCCACTGCTTGTTTTAGCTCTCCACCAAAATGACGCATCAACTGCTTGGCTTCCACAACTTTGACATCAAGTGCCTCTGTTTTCACATTAAGCGTAGTAGTAGATGCTTTATCACTATTTCCTAAAAGCTCATTCAGCGCGCTAGAGTTTGTTGTTTTTACACTGTTTTCGCTTACCGTTTCACTCTGCTTTTGAGGCTCTGTCATCTTCTGTAAAACTTCTTTAAAAACTTCTATACGTGTGTTGTTTACAGGGGTAGGTTCTGAACTGTTTTTTGATCCATTGAGTAGGGCTTGTAAACCAGACTCTTTACTCTCTTTTTTAGTCTCTGCAAAATTCTCTTTACCTTTGATCTGAACAATCTGTGCCGTTGTATGCTCACTACTGGTACGAGAGACAAGAGTAGAAATCTCTTTTGAAAAAAGTGGAACTTGTTTTTCACCCTCTTTTTGAAAATGCATTACTTTATCAGTTATCTCTTTAGTTACAACCTTATTCTCACTACTCTCATTTGTGCGGGTAAGCAAAGATTTAACATCCTCTTTAGTAGATAACTTACTCTCTCCTTTTGGAACCAACTCTTTAAAAGATATATTTTCAAGTTTGATACCCAGTTCAGCACTCATCTTCACTAAAGCACTCAATGTCTTTGGCGTCTCTTTCGTAGGTTCAAGAAGATTTATTTGCTCTTTAAGGTAAGTCTTTGCCTCTTTTATCAAGGTTTTCACTTCTGCGTCATCAAGATTTTTGATGACTTTTGGATTAAAAAACTTCAAATCAGTGACAAAATCTTTTTTACCCTCTTTAACCTCAACATCATCTGAGCGTAAAAGAGCCAGAAGATCTTTACTACTGCCCTCTTCTTTTTCATCTTTAAGATTCAAGGCACTTAGGTCTATCCCTTTCTCTTCGTCAACAAGATTGAGAAGAACCATACCCTTAGCAGGCGCTTTTTCATCTTTAGTGTCTAAGTTAAAACCATGTAACAAATTGGCAAAAGTATCTGATTTTTCAGACTTCTCACCGAGAAGACTTTTACCTAAGGTAGGTGTCTCAGCACTCTCTTTAGTATGGCTTGTAACAATCATGATCTCTCCTTTTACCTATTATAATTGTAGATAACAAGCAAAATCAATACCAAAAATAAATTTTACAAAAATGGTGACATTTGAGCAGTATTTAGGTATAATCGCGAAAATTTTCCACATTTAAGTTGGACATAAGGATTCTCATTTGCAAAAAATAAGAAACATCGCCGTTATCGCTCACGTTGACCACGGTAAAACAACACTAGTAGACGGTCTTTTAGAACAGTCAGGTACATTTGGTTCTCACGAGCACCATGATGAAAGAGCTATGGACAGTAATGATTTAGAAAAAGAGCGTGGTATCACGATTCTTTCTAAAAATACAGCTATCCGCTATAAAGACCACAAAATTAACATTATCGATACTCCGGGACATGCTGACTTTGGTGGAGAAGTTGAACGTGTTCTTAAGATGGTTGATGGTGTTTTAGTACTTGTTGATGCTTATGAGGGTGTTATGCCTCAAACTAAATTTGTTGTTAAAAAAATGCTGGCATTGGGTAAAAAACCAATCGTTGTTATCAATAAAATTGACAAGCCTTCTGCTGATTGTGACAGAGTTGTAGATGAGATGTTTGACCTTTTTGCAGCTATGGATGCAACAGATGATCAACAAGATTTCCCAATTATCTACGCAGCAGCTCGTGATGGTATTGCTAAACTAGATATGGATGATCCTGATGGAAACTTCGAGTGTATCTTTGAAGCAATCATTAATGAAGTACCTGAGCCAGAAGGTGACGCTGCCAATCCACTTCAATCTCAAGTATTTACACTTGATTATGATAACTATGTTGGAAAAATCGGTATTAGCCGTATCTTTAATGGTACTGTTAATAAAGGTGATACTATCATGCTTGCAAAAGCTGATGGCGAATTGGTTAAGGGTAAAATCTCTAAACTAATCGGTTTCCTTGGTCTAAACCGTATGGAAATTGAGCAAGCTGAAGCGGGTGATATCGTTGCTTTTGCTGGTATGGAAACTGTTGATGTTGGTGATACTGTTTGTGATCCTAAAAACCCAGTTGCACTTGATCCTATGCACGTTGAAGAGCCAACACTTACGGTTGTTTTTGCAGTCAATGACTCTCCTCTTGCTGGTCAAGAAGGTAAACACGTGACATCTAACAAACTTCGTGAGCGTTTAGAGTTTGAAATGAACACCAATGTTGCGATGAAACTTGAAGTTGTTGGTGAGGGTAAATTTAAAGTATCAGGTCGTGGTGAGCTTCAAATTACTGTACTTGCAGAGAACATGCGTCGTGAAGATTTTGAATTTAGTATCTCTCGTCCAGAGGTTATTGTTAAAGAGATCGAAGGCGTTAAATGTGAGCCATTTGAGCACCTAGTTATTGATGTACCTGAAGATTTATCTGGTGGTGTTATCGAGCGTCTTGGTAAACGTAAGGCTGAGATGAAATCAATGCTTCCAATGGGTCAAGGTTTCCAACGTATTGAGTTTGAAATTCCTGCGCGTGCATTGATCGGTTTCCGTGGTCAATTTTTAACAGATACTAAAGGTGAGGGTGTAATGAATCACTCTTTCTTAGAGTTCCGTCCATTTAGTGGTTCTGTTGAGTCACGTTCATATGGTGCATTAATTTCAATGACTCCAGGTTCAACTTTAGCATTTTCACTTTTTGGTATTCAAGATCGTGGTGTACTTTTCATCGGTGTTCAAACTGATGTTTATGAAGGTATGATTATTGGTGAGCATTCACGTTCAAATGACTTAGTTGTTAACCCTATTAAGGGTAAAGCACAGTCAAATGTACGTTCATCAGGTGCTGATGAAGCGATTAAACTGATTCCATTTAGAGATATGTCACTAGAGCGTGCTCTTGAGTGGATCGAAGATGATGAGCTTCTTGAAGTTACACCTCAAAGTGTACGTATCCGTAAACGTTTCTTAACAGAAGCAGAGCGTAAACGTCACAGTCGTAGTGGAAAATAACGAGTAGTTAGTACTTTCTTAATTAAAATCTCTTGAATTTCAAGAGATTTTCCCCTAAATTTATAAATTTCTTCCAAAAACCCTATCATTTAAGTTTAAATTTTGCTAAAATACCCCTAATAAAACTTTAGAGAAACACTTAAAATAACACTCTATAATAACAAAGGTAAACATGAAACCAATTGGCTACTTTGTACTCATAAACAGCGACTACGCAGATACTATCGCATTTGATAAAACTACTGCCCTAGAGATCGCACAAAAACTTAATCCAAAAGCGGTTAAAAAACTAAATCGTGAATACTCTGAACGATTAAGTGCTTCAGAACTTGCGCGTATTTTGGCTTTTGATCATGATGAAACAAGATTTGAAACTTTAGACCGTGTACGTACAGAACTTGATCAACACTGGGATAGATTAGGCTTTGATGAAAAACCACGACCTACTGGTGAGTTAAGAAGCGAAGCTTAGTCTTCCTTCAAAACACCCCCCCCCTAAAGCCAAATACCTTCTAAAACACATATCCTCAACTTGGAGATTCTCCTATGAAATTCATCTTTTTACTATTTTTTACGCTCTCTTCTCTTTTTGCTATTGACGATAGCTATGGGCCATTTATAAAAGGTCAAATTAAACTCCTAAATTCGATGGAAGAGTCAAATACTACTGAAGAAGATATTGAACAACTTATAGAGAAGCAAGATGCTCTTTATCGTGAACTTTTCAAATATTCCATTATTAATCAGGACCATGTTTTTCAAATTACCAATCGTTTTAGAACCAAAGATCTTGCCTTAGCTAAAAAAATCAGTATAAATAAAAGACAAGGAAATACCTATGCGGTTATTCGTGATCAGAAAAAACTTGATTCCCATAAGATAGCAACAGCCTCATACTACCTACTTAAAGGTGTTCTTATAGATGCGGGTAAATATCAAGTAGAAACCTACCATGAAAATCTTAATAAAGCTATTATTCACAATCAAGAAAAGCTTAAAAATATCAATAGTAATCTTTATGAAGATATTGCCAGTTTAGAAGGAGAGGGTCTTTTAAAAGAGGCGCAAGCGTCTATTAAAGAGTATAAACAGCTACTGGAAGTCAATGCAGACCTTATTAAATACCTGGCTATCTATCAAGACGAAATCTATACCCTCTCTAAATATTCACTCTTTGATATTGCCTCTCTTTTGATTTATATTGATGAGAGTGAAGTTGGTAAGCAGATCAACCCACTACTAAAAAGTGTAAACTTAGACAGTATCAAAGTGGCCATGATTTTTATAATTTTGCTACTCATTACAGTCATCCGTAAAATCATCCAATTTATCACCAATTACCTTTTAAAAACCATACTAAAAAGTCGAACAGATGCCTTAGAAATACTTGAACGATTAAGACCACATATCACCTTCTTGGTTCTTTTTATTACCCTTGATCTCATTTTAATTGTTTTAACAGATTTTCAGCCTGCGGTTGAACTTAAAAAAATAACAGCCATGATTTATACAATTATCATCACCTTATTACTCTATAAAACTGCCAATACCATCGCTATATTAAAACTCGAAGGTTTGCAAAAACACACACAACATATCCGTAAAGAAGTGGTCAATGTTGCTATTAAAGTTGCCAATGTAATTATTTTCACTATTGGTCTTCTTTTTATCTTACATTTTTATGGTTTTAATCTCTCAGCAGTTCTATCTGGTCTCGGGATAGGGGGCTTGGCTGTTGCATTTGCTGCGCGTGAAACCATAGCCAATCTATTTGGAACCGTCTCAATTTTAATGAGCAACAACTACTCTCAAGGTGATTGGATTGCCGTGGATGCACATGAGGGAACCATAGTAGAAATTGGACTCAGAGACACAACTTTAAGAACCTTTGACAATGCCATGATTACAATTCCAAATGCCGTTCTTGCCAATAATAATGTTAAAAACTGGTCTAAAAGAAAAGTCGGTCGTCGTATAAAAATGCACATTGGTGTTACGTATCAGTCAGACTTTGGTGATATTAAAAAAGCCGTTGAAGCCATTAAACAGATGTTGATAGATCATGAAGATATTGCAACAGAACAGACCAGCTATACCAGCTCAAGACGCGCATTGAGCTTTCTTAATGATGAAGATGTCAGTGGGGTTAAACGCACTATTTTAGTCTATATGGATCAATTTTCAGGATCAAGTATAGACATCTTAGTCTACTGTTTTTCAAAGTCTGTTGTTTGGTCTCAATGGCTAGAAACCAAAGAAGATGTAATGTATAAAATCGCTGATATTTTAAAAGAGAACAAACTAGAGTTTGCCTATCCAACGATGACCTTGGATATGCCAAAAATGGAAGAGGCTTAACTCCTCTTAATTTAAAAAGAGTATAATCCTTTCCCCTATTATTAATTACAAATTGAGATAATTACATCTCTGTTTCTAATTGATAAAATCATATTTAAAAGAAGTGAGCTACCATGTTAAAACGAAAAAAGATCTATAACCCAGAGTCAACTGAACATGTAAATGATAGAAAAATATTTGGTGGAAATCCAACAGGTATCTTTGAACTTAACAACATCAAGTATCAGTGGGCGTACAATCTTTGGGAAGTAATGCTTAACAACACATGGTTTCCAAAAGAGGTCGATATGACCCGTGATGTGAATGATTATAAAAATCTTACAGAGATGGAAAAAGCGGCTTATGATAAAGCTCTGTCTCAACTTATTTTTATGGACTCACTACAAACCAACAATATTATTGATAATATCAACCCTTATGTGACATCACCTGAGGTAAATCTTATCTTGGTACGCCAATCATTTGAAGAAGCACTTCACTCTCAATCTTACGCTGTAATGGTGGATACTATCTCAACCAACTCAGAAGAGATTTATGAACTTTGGCGCACAGATATGATGCTTAAAAATAAAAATGACGCTATTGCTCGTGTGTATGATGAACTGACAGTAAATCCAACAGATAGAAACTTTTTAAAAGCATGTTTTGCCAATCAAATCCTCGAAGGTATCTACTTCTATTCAGGTTTTGCGTACATCTACACTCTAGCGCGCTCAGGTAAAATGCTGGGTTCAGCGCAGATGATCCGTTTTATCCAACGTGATGAAGTGACACACTTGGTACTTTTCCAAAACCTAATCAACACCTTGAGAAAAGACCGTCCAGATCTATTTACAACAGAGCTTCTTGATGAAGTTTATGACATGTTTAGAGAAGCAGTTCAGCTTGAAGTGACATGGGGTAAATACATTACTCAAGGTCAAATTCTAGGTCTTACCGATGAGATCGTTGAACAGTACATCAAATACCTTGCTGATGACAGATTATCCTCAGTCGGCATGGAAAAACTTTATAACGTTGACAACCCAATCAAATGGGTAGATGACTTCTCCAAGTTTAATGATCAAAAAACCAACTTCTTTGAAGGAACTGTTGCGAACTACTCAAAAGGTAGCCTAAACTTCGATGACTTCTAAAACCTTAATCTCGCTCTGTTTTGAGACCACTCAAAACTATGAGCAAAACCTCGAAATCCTTATTCAACTTATTTCCAATACTCCACAAGACTCTATCATAGTTGCACCTGAAGTCTGTCTAACAGGCTTTGATTATGAAAATATTCTGCGCGCTACTGAGTTTTCTAAGCGCGCTAGAAATGCACTGTTTAAGGTTCTTGGAAGTAGGGTACTTGTTATTACTCTGATGGAGATGAAAAACGATAAACTTTATAATGTTGCACAAGTTTTGTATCAAAAAAAAGTTATTCACACTCAGGGCAAACATCATCTTTTTAAATTGGGCGATGAGCACAAGTTTTTTACTCCTGGCGCGCTGGAAGATATTGTTCTTTTTGAAATTGATGGTTTAAAAATAGGGATTATTATCTGTTTTGAACTAAGGTTTAAAGAACTACATAAACGCTTAGAAGGTGCAGATATCATTGCTCTACCTTCTATGTGGGGAAAACCTCGAAGTGCTCACTTTAAAACGCTCAGTAGTGCGTTGGCATTGATAAATCAATGTTACGTGGTGGCGGCTGACTCAGCCAATGAAGATATGACAGCACTCAGTGGTATCATATCTCCCTCAGGTGAAGAAATTCGTAATAATGGATTAGAAATTGCTACCATGGCATATAATGAAAAAGAGATAAAACTCGCACGAAGATATTTAGATATAGGAATACAAAATCGATAATATAACCTTTCATAAAACCTCACGCTTGGCCGAGGAGATTAATAAAGTTTTTACACTCAGTCCTGATGTCAAGCGCGCTATTGAAGAGACCAACCGTGAGGCCTTTGTCCCAACTGGCTTTAAGCACAATGCCTATAAACTTGACGCACTACCAATGGGTAATGAGCAGTGGATAAGCTCGCCCTTAACCGTCGCTAAGATGAGTGAATACTTACAGTGTAAGGGTGCGGATAGAGTTTTAGAAATTGGTTGTGGAAGTGGCTATCAAGCTGCTGTTCTTTCACATCTGTTTCGTGGAGTTTTTACCATTGAACGCATTGAGCCACTTATATTAGAAGCAAAAAAGCGCTTTCGTACACTGCGTATAGACAATGTACATACACGAACCGATGATGGACAAAACGGCTGGATTCAATATGCACCTTATGATAGAGTACTTTTTTCAGCCTCTATCACAGAAATTCCTCGTAAAATAATTGATCAAGTAAGAGAAGGTGGTGTCATAGTAGCCCCCATCGAAAAAGGCAAAGAGCAAGTAATTACACGCTTTAAAAAAACAGATGGTGCATTAATCAGCGAAGCTTTAGAGCAATGTGAATTTGTACCAGTATTAAATGGAGTTCAAAAATGATAGCTAAAATGTGGAATGAAAAATTTGAGAGAGAAGGGTATCTATACGGATTAGAATCTAATCAATTTTTAAAAGATAATCTTCACCGTATAGAAAAAAATTCAGAAATAATGTTTTTAGGTGAAGGCGAGGGTCGTTCTGCCGTTCATGCCGCAAAAGAGGGTTTTATTGTCAGCGCGCTAGATGCTTCTGAAGTAGGACTGCAAAAAGCACAAGCCTTGGCAAAAGAGAAAAATGTAGAAATTAAAACCATTGTCGCTGATCTTGAACTTTATAAATATGAGACAAGCTATAGTTCGATTTTATGCTCTTTTTTACATCTTCCTAACCCATTACGTCAAGAAGCCTTCACAAAGGCTCTAAGTGCCCTTAAAATGAATGGTTTGTTTATAGCTGAGTTTTTCAGCACAAAACAGCTACCTCTTAAAAGTGGTGGACCAAAAAGTGAAGCACTGCTTTATACTTTAGAGTCAGTTAAAGATATTTTTGACATTGAAGGTTTTCAAGTCATCTTACTTGAAGAGACAAAAAATTTTCTGGATGAGGGTGTAGGGCATCATGGTGAGGCTGAACTGATTCGAGTGATAGTTAAAAAAATCTCATGAACTACCAGGATGTATTAAAAGAGATACATGATGAGATAAAACCTCTTTTAGGAAAAGGCCAAGTAGCAGACTACATTCCTGCTCTTGCAAAAATTGACCCCATGCAATTTGCTATGTCGATTACGTGTAATGATGGATCTACCTATAATATTGGCTCTGTTGAAGAAAAGTTTTCTATCCAAAGTATTTCCAAAGTTTTTAGCTTTACCATCGCCTTAAGCATCTACCGAAAAGAGTTGTGGAAGAGAGTAGGGCGTGAACCCTCTGGAAATCCTTTTAATTCATTGGTTCAGTTAGAGTATGAAGCAGGAAAACCTAGGAACCCTTTTATTAATGCAGGTGCATTGGTTATTAGTGACACTATTATTTCACATCATGGTTCTTCAGATAAAGCCTTTAAAGAGATATTTTCATTTATTAAAGACAGTAGTGATAATGAAAACATTGAAGTAGATATGCATGTTGCTGATTCAGAAATGGCTAACAGCCATAGAAACAGAGCCTTATCTAACCTGATGAAAAGTTTTGGTAATTTAGACAATGAGGTAGATGATGTTATACAGAGTTATTTCAAACAGTGTTCTATCTCTATGAATACTAAAGAGCTCTCACGCGCTGTACTCTACCTTGCTAACAGCGGAACAGATCCTATAACAAACAAAGGTTTTCTTAACCCCTCACAAGCCAAACGGATTAACTCTGTTATGCTCACGTGTGGACATTACGATGCCTCAGGTGATTTTGCTTATAGAGTCGGTTTACCAGGAAAAAGTGGAGTAGGTGGGGGTATTGTTGCAGTGGTTCCAGGAAAGATGAGTATCGCTGTCTTTTCACCTGCACTTAATGAGCAGGGGAACTCTTTAGTCGGAACTAAGGCTTTAGAACTTTTTACAACTAAAACAGGTTTGTCTATTTTTTAAAACACTTTTGTGTTTAAAACTTTGGTTCGTGCTCGTCAAGCTTAACACTCTCAGCTGTCACAAAAAATCTAGCATCATGCAGATGAGACATTCGTTTATAACTACCAATAGCAAAACCAAACTCACCCTCTTCGATAAGCAGTGTAAAACCATCACTCATATCTAAAAGGTGTACCTCATTTTCAGAAATCAATGAGGCAGCACTAACACCATCAAACATAAATGTAACACCAATCCAGTCAAAACCACGTGCCTCATCTTGAACATTAAAACTCAAACATAACTCGGTAGGACTTCGCAGTTCGATACAGGTAAATTCAGCGTCCACACCATTAATGATGCGCGCCAGGATATCATCACACTCTTTGATATTTGTGAGGACTTTCATCCTATTGGCAACCTACACATTCCATTGATCTGTCTTCAACATCATTGGATGCTTCTGGGGATTGTGAACGTAAATAGTACGTTGATTTAAGACCCAATTTCCATGCCAACATATAGATGTCATTTAAGTATTTACCACTGGCCTTATCAAGTGTGATAAAGATATTTAAACTCTGACCTTGATCAATCCACTTTTGACGAATGGCAGCGGCTTTAATTAAGATACGTTGATCTAAATCGTAGGCGGGGATATAGTACTCCCAAGTATCAGGAGAGAGGTTTGGAACCACCACAGGAATCAGACCAGATAAGTTCTCTTCAAACCATTTACGTTTGTATACAGGCTCTATAGCTTGTGTTGTTCCCGTTAGAATTGATATAGAGCTCGTTGGTGCCACTGCCATCAAGTAGCCATTGCGCATACCATTCTTTTTAACGTTAGCACGTAACTCTTCCCACTCATATGCTGGTGCAAAAAGTCCACCGCGATCAACAAGGTTTCTCACTTCTGCATTGGCGTGATCCATAGGAAAGATTCCTTGGCTCCATTTAGAACCATTGAACTCTTTATACTGACCTTTTTCAACTGCCAACGCACTCGATGCTTTGATGGCGTTATACGAAACAGATTCCATAATTTCATCTATCTTATCAAAGTGCTCTTGTGTTCCCCAAGTGATCGCTTTTTCTGCTAACATTTGAGCCTCACCCATAACACCCAAACCAATTGCGCGTGAGCGTAAGTTAGTATGTTTTACTTTGGCTAATGGATAGAAGTTAAGATCGATAACATTATCTAAAGCACGTATAGCAATAGGAACAATACGGTCTATCTCTTCTTTAGAATTCACACGAGAGAGATTCACTGAAGCAAGATTACAAACAGCCGTTGCCCCATCTACTTTCTCTTTCTCAACCATAAAGATCTGTTGACCACCAAGTGAGTCAAGAGCAGTTACTTTGTTGGCTTTTTTCTCTATACCACTGTCTAACACAACTAACTCATCTTCTTCATAAGTGATAAATTCACCATCTTCAAAAAGAATTTTTATTAAGTAGTGGTTTGCCTCTGTGTTTTGAAAAATCTCTGTACAGAGGTTAGAACTACGGATAATTCCATAATGGCTGTTTGGGTTAGCGCGGTTAGCGTTATCTTTAAAACATAAAAATGGACTTCCTGATTCAAAGTAAGAGGTTAACATCTTTTTCCAAAGATCTTTTGCCTTCACTTTTTCACAAAGAATAGACTTGTCATTTTCAAGTTCTACATAACGTTTGTTAAACTCTTCTCCATATAAGTTTGTGAGTTCTTTTGCCTCGTATGGATCAAACAGACTCCAGATAGCATCTTCTTGAACACGTTGCATAAAGAGATCATTTAACCACATAGAGGGGAAAAGATCATGCGCACGTCTACGCTCTTCACCCGAGTTCTTTTTAAGATCTAAAAAGTCATTGATATCAATATGCCAAGGCTCAAGATAGACAGCAATGGCACCCTTACGTGTTCCTAACTGATCAACTGCGATAGCAATATCATTGGTGATTTTCAAGAATGGAACCGTACCACCTGCGGCATTTTTGTGTCCATCAATAAATGAACCCATAGAACGAACCTGTGTCCAATCCCAACCAATACCACCACCAAACTTAGACAGCAGTGCCATCTCTTTATACGCATCAAAGATACCTTCGATGTTGTCTGGGGTAGAACCAATATAACAAGATGATAACTGATGACGTGTTGTTCTTGCATTTGAAAGTGTTGGTGTTGCCAACATCACTTGAAACTGAGAAACCATATCATAGAACTTAATGGCCCACTCATGTTTATCGCTTTCATTTTGTGCTAAGAACATAGAGATAGCCATAAACATATGTTGTGGTAACTCTATTGGATTCGCATCACCATCTTTGATAAGGTATCTGTCATAAAGTGTTTTAACACCAAGGTAATTGAATAACATATCACGGTCTGGTTTGATATGTTTTTCTAAACGTTCTAAATCATACTGATCTTTCAAACCAAGGAGAATACGACCTTCTGATTCACCACGTTCAAAATACTCTGCAAAAGAACCATAACCACTATAACCATTTACTTTATGATAAAGGTCAAATAGAAACAGGCGCGCTGCAACAAAAGTCCAGTTAGGTGCATCAATATCTATCTTATCAACAGCTGTTTTGATTAAGCTTTTTTGTATCTCGTTACTTGTAATTCCATCACGAAACAAAATCTGCGCATCAACTTCCAGTTCTGATTGACTAACATTGCTTAGTCCACTTACTGCTGCTGATGTATACTTTTGAATCTTAGTAATATCAAGTGGTTCACGTCTGCCATTACGCTTGATAATTGTAATCATTCATCTTCCTTGGGTCGTAAAAAATTCTAATTTATATATATATTATTTTGAGTGTATTCTAGTAAAACTATTTGAAAACACGTTTAAATATTGCATCTACGTTTTTTGTATAGTAGTCATAACTAAAACACTCACGGATTTTCTCTTCTGATAAAGAGTTACGTAACTCTTCGTCTGCTAATAAGTGGTTAAGATATAGACTCTCACCTTGCGCATCAGTTGTCTGTTTACCTTGTTGAATCTCTTCCCAAACTTTCATCGCATTACGCTGAACGATACGGTATGCATCTTCACGACTTACACCTTGAAGTGGAAGCTCAAGTAGAACGCGTTGTGAGAAAACCAAACCACCTGTTAGGTTTAAGTTCTTCATCATGTTTTCTGGGAAAACAGTGAGGTTAGCGATAACGTTATTCATACGGTGAAGCATAAAGTCCATCGTGATAAATGCATCTGGTAACCAGAAACGTTCTGCAGAAGAGTGAGAGATATCACGCTCATGCCAGAGTGCTACATTTTCCATCGCAGGGTTAGCGTAGGCACGAATCATACGCGCTAAGCCTGTTATGTTTTCTGTTAGGATAGGGTTACGTTTATGTGGCATTGCAGAAGATCCTTTTTGACCTTTTGCAAAAAACTCTTCCGCCTCATAAACTTCTGTACGTTGAAGGTGTCTTACTTGAACCGCAAACTTCTCAACAGACGAAGCCATTGTTGCTAAAGCTGTTGCCAATCTTGCATAACGATCTCTATGAACCACTTGGTTAGAACATGGTTCAGGTTTCAGACCAAGTTCTGCCATTGCGTACTCTTCAAGTTCTAGAGGTGCATGAGCAAAGTTACCCATAGCTCCAGAGATCTGACCTACTGCGATGACGTCCATAGTCTGTTCAAGGTTTAAAAGATGGCGCGCCATCTCATCATACCAAACAGCCAAGGTCAAACCAAAAGTAATCGGCTCACCATGAATACCATGTGAACGCCCCACCATCAAAGTCATTTTATGCTCTTGAGCACGTTTTTTAATTGATTCCATCAACATCTTTACATCAGCAATAACAATGTTTAAAGAGTCTCTCATTTGAATCGCTACCCCTGTATCAACAGCATCAGAACTAGTCATACCATAGTGAAACCATCTTGACTCATCACCTAGGCTTTCAGAGACACTTGTATTAAATGCAATCAAGTCATGTTTGGTAACTGCTTCGATCTCTTCTATACGTTCTACTGAGAATGTTGCATTTTTAACAATCTTATCCGCATCTTCTTGAGGAATCTTCCCCAATTTAGCCCAAGCTTTTACTGCTGCTTTTTCTACTTCTAACCATGCAGCATATCGTGCATGTTGTGTCCATTTGTCTGACATCTCTTTTCTTGCGTAGCGTTCAACCATTTTATAAAAACCTTTGTAAGTATTTGAATTTATTGTGTTAGTATTTCAAGTAAATTTCTTGAAAAAAAGTTATTTATTCTATCTAAGAATGGATAAGAAAATGATAAAAAAGGGATTAAAATTTGCCATTTATAAAACGCACTCTGTTTGTCGAAACACGTCAAAAAGCTTTTAGATATTTGATTCATGAATTGGGTTACACACAGCAAGTTTCTCAACGATTGATTGCCAAGGGTAGGCTCCTTATAAATGGGGAAGCTATGATTAAAACCACACAAGAGATAGAAGGAGAGATAGAATTTATCTCCTTTGTTCCAGAGACTCGTGGACTTAAACCAGTTGTTGTTGAAGAGGAGTTCTGTGCTTTTGATAAACCATCCGGTGTTCTTATTCATCCTCAAAATAGATATACCCCTTATTCACTTATAGATGAGCTTAAATCACAGTTTGGTGAGTATGCCAACATAACGCATAGAATCGATCAAGAGACCAGTGGCTTGGTCTTGTGTGCCTTAAATAAAGAGAGTGAAAGAACCCTTAAAATAATGTTTCAAGATAGAGAGATATTCAAATCATATCTTGCATTGGTTCACGGTCATGTTTCACGTGAAACATTAATCACTGAACCTCTCTTACGCGCGCAAGATGAAAGTGCAATAGTAAGAATGGTGGTTAAGGTTCATCCAGATGGTAAAAAAAGCGAAACAAAAATTGAGCCACTTGAATATTTTCCTGACCTAAATATGACCTTGGTTAAAGCGTCACCAAAAACAGGAAGACAACATCAAATCAGAGTACATTTGTTTCACGTGAAACATCCAATAGTTGGAGATCCAATTTATGGACAGAGTGAAGAGAATATTGTTAAATTTTTAGACAGGGAACTCAGCGCGCTAGAACGTGAAAAACTCAGTGGTGCATCAAGACTTTTACTCCATGCCAATACATTGAATTTTGACTTTAAAGATAAAAATTACACACTACAAAGTGATCTTGATTTTAGAACACTAAGTTTAGAGTTGGCCAAAAAAATAAAATAAATATAGTGAATTATTTATTTAACACTTTGGATTAATGCATATACTTTTTACTTTAACGCTGTATATATATTCACCCGTAGCAAACTTACTAGTTAAGTAATATAAATAAAATGCTGAACTTATTTTTGTACTTTCCATAAAGTCAAATTATATTAATAACTCTGAAACAAAAGATACAAATTTTATTCTGATAACTTCAACTTCATATATGTAAAGATCAATGTATATTTATATAAAAAGAGGTTGAAATCCAATTGCTACTTCAACTGCATTAAATATATTGTAAAAATGTGCAGTAATACTAAAACTTTTAAGTAGATGTGAATAACTTTTATGATTAGAATTATTGAGTCTAAATTTCATAATTTGTTTTTCTTATAATCTCTGTAAAGCCCAATATATAGGGCTTTACAGAGATTATCAAAACTATGTGATTAAGATTAGATTTATCTAAAAGTAAACTGAAATAAGCTAAGAATTCTACAATATCATGAAATTTTATTCACAACTTAGAACACAGTGTGAACAAAGCCCTATATTACGAACTTATTACAATAGTAAAATATTAAATTTATAAATCAGAAGTGAAATAGAGTCAAGTAACTTTAGGGGGAAATAAAATTCAAATTTAAACTTACATTTAAAAATGATCTGAATTAGGG
>JADGDM010000049.1 GCA_016744905.1 Sulfurimonadaceae bacterium
ATACTCACCTATATTATTAACATTACTTTTTTACCCTCTTTACTAAGTTATTTTAAAGTGAAACATCCTAAAGTCCATTTTGGAAGTTTCTGTTACGCTTTTGCCAAAAATGAAATTCATTATAAGAAAAAATTTCTCTACCTCTTTTTAGGTGTCAGTTCACTTTTAATGATCATTGGTGCTTATCAAATTTTATTTACACCCGAACGCGTATTTACCGAAAAAGCCGATCAAGGGCTACTTACCCTAAATGTACCTTATCAAGAACTCAACTTGGAAACCATTAATGCCTTACAACACTTTGAAGAAGATATAAAAAAAGCACACAAAGGCATCACAAATATCACCAGTATTCTTTCTGTATTAGAACTTCTTAATCTTGCAAACTTGGACAAGGAAACATTTGATGAGCAGTCACTTCTTCAAGCTATTTTCTTTTTAGAACTGTATGATTTGGAGCCAAAAATTATTAGTGATGAAGCACTTAGCATTACCATAAATTTTGAACACAGCAATAAAACAGAGATACTCCTATGGCTTAAAAACTACAAACCATTGGATCTCTATTTTACCGATAATGACACCTTACTAAGTAGTACCAAACTTTCTATGTCTATCTTACTCGGAGGTTCACTTGCGACGGCTTTAATTATCATTGGTATTATTATGGGTGGGATATTCAGCACAAAAGAGATGGCATTGGTCGGATTTACTGTGAATGCCATCCCTATCATCTGGTTTGGATTTTTTGTGAATCTCTTAAACTTATCATTGTCACTAGAATTGCTCATCGCCATGACCATATCTTTGGGTCTCGCTTCTGACGCCACGGTGCATTTTGCTTTTAAATATTTTAGAAGTCGTTATTTTGGACGAACACAGAAACACTCTTTAGAGATCATGTTCTTTTACGCAGGAGTACCCGTTATCATAGGCTCAATCATCTTAGCCTCAGTCTTCTTTTTAATGACCTTTACAAAGATAGAATCATTACAACTCATAGGTGGATATGGAGCGATTCTTATCATGATGTCACTCATGACAGATCTGTTTATATTACCTGTTTTATTACTATTTATGGATAGATTTCAAAAGAGTAAACTCAGTAATGGAAAACGGCCCAACTGATCTAAATTTTCTCTTTACTTTTTATCAGCGCGCTGACTTTAAACTCAGCGTCCATCAACTCTATCGTCTCATCTACTTTTACACTTTTAAGCGCCACTGATTTCTTAGACTTAGAGAGTTGCACAAAACCTGTGCTCACTCTATTTTTGGGATTTTGAGCTTCTAACATACTGCGGGTATTTCTAATTTCTGCTGATTTTGAATTTAGAACACCTAAGACTTGTTGCGTTAGCGCGCTACGCAATGGCTCAAGTGCTCTTTTTTTATTTTCTAAGTTCATATTGAAAGATTGCGTCAATCTCATTTTCAACTGTGTTATCTCTAAGAGTTGGTTATTTAATTTCATCTCTATAGAGTTGCGTTTATAACTCTCTTTAAGGTGCCCTAGTGCCATTATTTTACTATTTAGTATCTGTGACATGTGTGAAGTAAATTGATTGCTCAGTGCGTCTAACTGCATCATAATATCATTTTGATCAGGTAAAATAAGTTGCATTGCAGCAGAGGGGGTTGGGGCACGTAAGTCAGCTACAAAATCAGAGATCAGATAATCTATCTCATGACCAACTGCAGAAACAACGGGAGTGGAGCACGAGAAGATAGCTTCGGCTAAGTGTCGTTCATTAAAAGCCCAAAGATCTTCTAAACTTCCACCACCACGTGCCAAAACAATAATATCAAAACTGCCATCATCTGCAAACTCTAGCGCACTGGCTATTTTATAAGCTGCTCCTTCTCCTTGAACAACACTATCAATCAACATCAACTCAGCCAAAGGCCATCTTTGAAGATGAACACGCAACATATCTTGCAGCGCCGCACCCGTTGCAGAAGTGACTAAGGCGATACGTTTAGGATAACGTGGCATCTCTTTTTTATACTGAGTGTCAAAATAACCACTGGCATTCAAATCACTTTTTAACTGCTCATACGCTAAAGCCAAAGCACCATGACCAGCAGGTTCGATATTAAACGCATTTATTTGATAGGTTCCACGTGGTTTAAAAAGAGTAATAGCCCCTTCGATTACAACTTTAAGACCCTCTTCTAAACGAAACTTCAGACGGGAAGCGTTGCCTCTAAACATGACACCACTGAGTGATGATTCTTTGTCTTTTAAAGTAAAATAAATATGTCCGCTGTTGTGGTGTGTAATACGGGAGAGTTCGCCCTCAACGTGTACTTTGATGAAGGTTGTCTCTAAAAGAGACTTTATCTGTTCATTTAACTCGCCAACCGAGATAGGCGCCTGCATAAAAGTGTTTACTTTTTACGAGCAATGAGGAGTGTAGAGATATCCATAGAAAAGCTTTTTGTATAAAGCATTTCAAATCCAGCTTCTTCTAACTCAGCTTCCATTCCAGCAACTGTTAAAAAGTCTTCGATCGAATCTGGAAGATAGGTATAGGCTTCAAGGTTTTTAGAGATAAAACCACCTACATGTGGTAAGATTTTATGCATATAAAAATCTCTTATTTTTCCTAAAAATGAGGGATTTTCATTTTTCATAAATTCTAAGATAACAACCAGTCCACCTTGTTTAAGGACACGGTTAAATTCTTTAAGACCTTCTTGGCGCGCTACGACATTACGAATACCATAAGTGATACTGATAATATCTGCACTAGCATCATCTAAAGGGATCTCTGTAGCCGGTGCAATTTTATAATCAAACTTAGGATATTTTTCACGTGCAACATTAACCATGCCTTCACTTGGATCAATACCAACGATATTATCCACTGCAATTCCAGAAGTTTCAGAACGTTCTTTCCAGAAGTTCATCATATCCCCTGTTCCACAGGCTACATCAACGATGCTCTCAATAGTATCAAGTCCTAAATAACCATACGCTTTATCACAAGCCTTGCGTCTCCAAGATTTATCCACACCCATACTCATAACACGATTTGCTGTATCATAAGTTGGTGCAATATTGTCGAACATTGAGACGATTTTTTCTTGTTTTTCCACTTTTAAGCCTTCTTTTTAGGTTTTAACCAGAGTTTCATATCATTTTTATCTTGACTGCTATGAAGGAGATCAAGCGCCAAAGGTGATTTTGAAAACGGAATTATACCACCAATTTTTGGTGAGACAAAACAGAGATAATAATCCACAATATTTTTAGTAGCTTCAAACATACTTGGGCCACCTTCAATCAAAATATTGTTATACCTATCCAACGCGCTCAAATCACTACCAACCATCACACTACGCCCTTGTACTGAAAAAAGAGGGATACTTTGATCAAACTCTTTTTGATCTGAATAGATAAAAACATCACATACCCGACCATCCACCAAACGCGCATCAAGTGTTGGTCTGTCTTCACGAACCGTATTTCCACCAATAACAATCAAATCACAAACATCACGCATCGCATGAACATTCATCCTAGATTCTTTAGAACTCACTGTGCCACCATCAACAGTTCCATCAAGTCTTTGCGCCCACTTGTAGGTAACAAATTTTGAGCTACTCCACTTTTTAAATGGTGCTATTAAATCTTCAGCGCGCTGAGAATCTAAAAAAGAAAAGTACTCCAACTTTTTTGAGCCATTACTCGCTACTTCATTTTCATCTTTATGTCCAATATAAACATGTTTCAATCCCAGCGCACTAAGTAAATCCGCACATGAAGGTGTTTTCCCATGATGATTACACGGCTCTAACGTCACATAGATAGCGCACTGTTTAAAGATATTATTATGGTGTTGTAAAAGATAGTGATGAATTTCAGAAGAAGTTTGAAGTTTTAATATTTCTTGATCAGAAGTAAGTTTAGAAAAAGCCACTTGAAGTGCTTTGACTTCAGCGTGCGCTTCGCCTGCTTTATGGTGGGCTTCGATACTCAGTATCTCACCAGATTCATTAAGAACCAGCGCGCCAACAGCAGGATTTGGAAAGGTGAGTCCTTGATATTTCCAAGCCTCATCAATTGCGAGGTTTAGATAAAAATCATGACTCATAGTTTTACCATTCGAAAAAAGTACGTGCCTTTGTAATGGCATTAAATTCGATTTTACTCTCACCTAACTCATCATCATTGATCGCAATCGTTGATCCATCAACTGAAAGAATTTCACCACGGTATTTTAATTTTTCAGCGCCATGAATAACAGCTTTATCACCAATAGATTTTTTAAAATGGTTAATATTGGTCAACTTACGCTCAATACCAGGAGAACTCACTTCTAATCGATAATCACCCGATACAGGTGGCGTTACATCAAGTAGTGGAGAGATGAGTTTCGTTGCATCAACAATATTATCCATACTAATTCCACCTGAGTTAGAAGTAATATTTACACGGTAAATAGTCTCTTCACCTTCACTCGTTGTTAAAATATCATATAACTTAAGATCCAATGACTCAATCATCATCTCTATATCTTTTTCAAGACTCATCTGATTCCCCTTTATTACGATCTGATATTGATTTAAACAGATCTTCTACTTTTTGACTTTTTTTAAGTTGGTCATCAAAAACAAATGTAAACTTTGGTGATTTGAACCAACCTTGATCAGCCATACAGTAGTTTTCTATAAAAGGGCCAGCTTTTGAGAGTTGAGACATAAAGAAATTACGCTCTTTTTCTGTATAGTCATGAGGATCAAGATAGATTTTTGCATCACTACGGCCACGTGAACAGACAACTTCGATAACATCAAGTTCATGAAGACGGGCGTCGTTAAGTTGAGTAATCCCCTCAGGGACTAACTCTTGGAGAATAGACTCAGTACGTTTGAGTTTTATCTGTGCAGGGGTCACAGAGCTGCTTTTTGTTTATCTCTTGAGAATGTCTCAATAACATCACCAGGAACAACATCAGTGTATCCTTCAAGAACAACACCACACTCGTAACCATTACCCACTTCTTTAACATCATCTTTGAAGCGTTTAAGTGAAGTAAGTTCACCCTCAAAGATAACAACACCTTCACGGATAACACGAACCAGTCCACCACGAACCAGTTTACCATCAACAACCATACAACCAGCAACCATACCTTTAGGAATTTTAAATACCTCTTTAACATCAGCTTGACCTGTATTGTTTTCAGTATATTTATCATCCATCATACCCGTAAGTAACGCAGTCATATCATCAAGTAGTTGGTAGATAATAGAATATGTTCTAATCTCTACACCACGCTGTTTTGCTTTAGCGTTTACTGAACCTGTTGGACGTACATTAAATCCAAGGAGCACACAGTTTTCAGAGTTATTAACCAATTCAACATCATTTTCAGTGATACCACCTACTCCTGAACTAATAACCTCAATTTTAACTTCATCATTTCTAAGTTCAGTTAATGAAGACTTAATCGCTTCAAGAGAACCATGAACATCAGTTTTAAGAACCACTTTTAGTGATTTCAAATTACCCTCAGCAATCAATGCTGTTAACTCATCAAGTGTAGTTTTAGTTGATGCAGAAAGCTCTTTATGACGATCATACTCAGCACGTTTCGTTGCCATCTCTTTAGCCTCTTTATCAGAGTGCATAACGATCAGCGTTTCACCTGAAGCGGGAACAGTATTCAATCCAACAACAACTGCTGACATTGATGGAGCAACAGTTTTAATCATCTTTTTATGGTTATCAATCAGTGCTTTAACACGTCCATAAGAACCACCACAAACAACATTATCACCAACCTTAAGGGTACCATTTTGAACGATAACCGTCGCCACTGGACCACGACCTTTTTCTAAAGAGCTCTCAACAACAACTGCCTTAGCATGTGTATCAGGATTCGCTTTAAGCTCTAAGATTTCTGCTTGTACTAAAATATTTTCTAGTAATGCATCAAGTCCAAGTCCTGATTTTGCAGAAACTTCAACAAACTCAACATCTCCACCCCAGTCAACTGGAGTCATATCTTTCTCAGCCATCTGACCTTTTACTTGATCAGGATTTGCTGTCTCTTTATCCATTTTATTGATAGCAACAATAACAGGTACTTTAGCTTTTTTAACAATATCAATAGCTTCTTGAGTTTGAGGTTTAACACCATCATCAGCCGCAACAACAATAATAATAATATCGGTTGCCTCAGCACCACGCTCACGCATAGCACTAAAAGCTGCGTGACCCGGAGTATCTATAAAGGTAATCATTTTACCTTGTTGCTCAACGGTGTATGCACCAATATGTTGTGTGATACCACCCGCTTCGCCATCAACTACTTTTGCTTCACGAATTGCATCAAGAAGTGATGTTTTACCATGATCAACGTGACCCATGATAGTAATAACAGGAGGACGTTCTTGCATCCCCTCTTCATCAGAATCATCTTCAAGATTTGCCATATCGTAAGTATCATCTAGATTAAAGGCATCTTTAGGATCGATAGTTGTTACTTCAACTTCGAACTCTTCTGCTAAAATCTCAATCTCATCTTTAGATAAAAAATCATTTTTAGTTGCCATTTTGCCAAGATCAAAAAGAACTTTAATAACTTCAGACATTGTTCTATTTAGTTTTTCAGCAAACTCATAAACACGAATATCTTCGGGAATTTCAACATGTGTGATTACTTCATCAACTACAGCATCTTTAGCATACTTACGACGAATAGTTTTTCTCACATTACGAGGACGTTTGTTTGCTCCTACATTTCCATTACGGCCTTGTGGCTTTTTAGGACGTGGTTTTCTTGGTGCTTCAGGTTCAGGTTTCTTATCAGAGATATCAGTTAAGTCAAGGAGTACAACTTGATCTTCTTCGTAATCCATAGAAACATCAGACATCGCTCCACCAAAAATATCCATCTTTTTACCAGATGACTGTTTTTGTGCAGGACCGCCATTGGCTTTTTTAGCTTTTTTATTGTTAAGCTCGTCCATTGCTTCAGCGCTCATTTTACCATAGCTAGAAACTTTTTGAAGATTTTTATCATAAGCAGTTTGTTGTGCAGATGTATCAATAACAACAGGTTTTGGCTTTTTCTTTTTAACAATACGAAGACCAGTTTTTTTAATAACTTTTACTTCCTTAATTAAAGGTGCTTTCTCTTTTTCAGGAGCCACTTCAGCTTTTGCTTCATCCACAGGAGTCTCTTCAGGTTTCACTTCAGCAACAGCCTCAGTTTTCTCTTCAGCTTTAGCAACAGGTGCTTCTTCTTTTGCTTCAGGTTTAGCTTTTATTTCAGTAGCTTTCTCTTCAGTTTCAGGAGCAGATATCTCTTCAGCTTGAGCGGTAGGCGCTTCTTCTGCAGGGGTTTCAACTTTTTTCTTTTTTATGATTATTGGTTTAGCAACTTCTTCAACTGCTGGTCCGTTCATCACAAAGTCCATAATTTTTTCAGCTTCACCAACTGATACTGAACTTGATGCAGTCTTAACTGCTAATCCCATTGCACTTGCTTTTTCAACAACTTCTTTAGAGGTAATACCTAACTCTTTTGCAATTTCGTGTACTCTAACTTTTTCTGACATCAATAATGATCTCCCTTAACTGATTCATAAGTATATCTTTAGCACCGCTTTTACATTGCCGTGCTAGCATTCCTGAGGTTCGCTTTGATTCAAAACAAGCTTCACAAAGATAGAAACTTCTACCTTCTCCACTGAATTTTTTCAACTGCTTCTCAAGACATTGTAAGCGCAATAGTGTCTCTTGTTGTCCGCGTTCGCGACAACTAATACACATGCGCTGTTTATTTATTTTCGGCGCCATTATACCCAATTTTTGCTTACTTATCGCTCAACAATGAGGCCATTGTTGTCAAAATCGAGTGTTTTAACTCTGAAATCTGGAAACTTTAATTGTAATTTCTCATGAATAGCTGGCGCATCCGTATCATAAGCCATAGAAAAAAATGTTGAACCAGAACCTGAAAGTGTACTCATTAAAGCACCTCCTTCATAAGCAACCTTTTGAACACTGAAAAGTTCAGGTAACAATTTCATACGTATTTTTTGATGAAATCTATCTTGAGATGCCAACCTTAACATCTCCCAATCTTCATTAAAAAATGCCGCTACAGTTAATGCTGTGTGTGAGAGGTTAAATACGGCGTTCTCTTTAGAGTAGGAACGTGGCAGTGACGTACGGGATTTGGCTGTAGAAATCGGTTTATTTGGGATAACTACGACCGCTTTAAGATAAGAAGGCAGATGTTTTTTTTGAGAAAAAACTTTCTGTTTTTCTACCGCAGACGCAGTAAATCCACCCATAATAGCTGGGGTGATATTATCAGGATGTGGTTCATATACCAAGGCATGATTTAATATACGACGTTTTGAAACACGTACGCCTGCTGCTTCATGAGCTGAAGCGATTGCTGATGATATGACTGCAGATGAACTGCCCAATCCACGAGACATCGGAATCTGATTGTGAAAAGTAAATTTAAAATTTTGTCTTTTCTGTGTCAAAGCCTTGTAATGCTCATTAAAGATACTGACAAAAAGGTTATTACCTTTTAGACGAGGATTGCCCTCACCTTCACCCTTAATAGAGATACTAAAAAAACGAGAAGGGTGAAATTCGACAACATTACGAAGATCAACCGCTAATCCTAGAGAGTCAAACCCAGGCCCTAAATTTGCGCTGGTTGCGGGTACACTTATAGTCAAACATAATCCTTAAGAGACCGCATCAATACCATAAAAAGGTAAAGTGTCGGTATTGAAATCTTGAAGTAGAAACTTTTGAGGCAGCTTAAAAGGGTGACTTTGAGGCTCATCATAACGAACAGTTTCAATTGATGTTAAAGTTTTAACGAAATAGAGCTTTCCAACTGCTTTGATGGGGCTGTTTTCATTAAAATAGAAGGCATCAGTGCTTAGAAAAGTAAAGTTATTTATCATACACAGTGATTTTAAAAAGATATAACTTACTTTAATGGACATGAAACTACCCGGACCATTGGCATAAACTATTGTATTTATTTGATATTTTTCTAACAGTTCAGAAAATAGTGAGGGAAGTATTTCAGAACTTCTCTCTTGCGAAACTATCTCATCAATTAAAACATCATTTTCATAAATACCGATAAGAATTGGTGTGCTCAAAGCAACAACAATAATTTTGACCTCTTTTTTATTCAATTATGCATACGCCTTTGCCATCTCACGCGCTACTGCCCCTTGAACTTCAAGGACTTCATAGTTTGCTGGATCTTTTAAAAGTGCCAATGTTAATTTATGGTTCAGATCATGTGAACCAGCAAAAGCTTCATAGTTACCAATAAAATTCATACCAATAAGCGACATATCACCAATCGCATCTAAAATTTTATGACGTACAAATTCATCTTTATACCTTAAACCCTCTGGATTAAGTACTTTTTTATCATCTAAGCCAATAGCATTATTTAAACTTGCTCCCTGAGCTAATCCCTTACTTTGAAGGTACTGAATCTCATGAACAAAGCCAAATGTACGTGCACGCGCTATCTCTTCTTTATAGTTCTCTTTACTGAAGTTAAGGACTAAAGATTGTTCTGCAATGGCAGGATGTTGAAACTTAATACGAAAGTCGTATTTAAGATCATCTGAGGGACTTAAAGTAACATACTTATCGCCTTCTTTAACACTTACCTCTTTTTTAATACGCATAATCTTCTTTGGAGCAGACTGTTCTAAAATTCCTGCTTCATCTAAAAGAATACAAAAACTCGCACTTGAACCATCCATAATAGGAATCTCATCAGAATCAACACTTACTTTTAAGTTATCTATTCCATACGCATATACCGCAGATAAGAGATGCTCAATCGTAGAAATAAAAGCACCCTCTCTTCCAATTACCGTTGCCATTTGTGTATCAATTACATTTTCAGGACTGAGCGGGATAGAAACACCTTTATCACTACGAACAAAGACAATACCACTGTTCTCTTCAAGTGGTTCAAGTTTCAAACGTACTGGATTACCTTTATGTAAACCAACACCAACAAGTTCAACACTTTTTTTTATACTTAGTTGCATCATCTTAAAAATCCTATAAATTATTCATATATTATTATTCTTATTCATTCGTTGAGCAATAATCATGCCCTATTATAAATCTATCTATTTATAATCTGCTTAGCGTTAGACATTACATTTTCAATATTGAGTTTAATCCACTGCTTATCCATCCACTCTTCAGGACGTACCTCTACACCTTGAACCAATACACCAAAATGTAAATGGTCTCCCATTGCGTAACCACTTCGACCACTATTAGCAACAAGAGTATTGCCTTTAATACTGTCACCTTCTTGTACATTCATACTTGAACAGTGTCCATATAAAGTATACAGTCCCATTCCATGGTGAAGGATAGGCATGTTTCCATAAATTCCATTTTCTGCAGCATGCACCACAATCGCAGGATTTTGAGTTTTAATATCTCCCATTTTAACACTGGCTAAGTCTAATCCTAAATGATAAGATTCGCTCACTTTTTCACCCTTGTAATAGTAAAGACGGTGATCTCCAAAACTGGCAACAACCGCTGCATTTTTAAGAGGATAAAAAGGTCTAATTGGAAGACGTTTAATCATATTATCCGAAACCTTAGATGTGATTTCATGAATTAATATCTCATTTTTAGCACGTACATCTTCATTAATGATTTTAAACTGCTCGATAGAGTCTTCAACACCTTGAGTCTCTTCATATATATCTGCTAATTGTGCGATTTTTCCATTTAAAAATCTATCTGATAGTTTAATTTTAGAAACTCTATACTTTTTAGATTTTAGATGAAATGGTACCGATGCTTTAGAAATATTGCCGGCCTTATCTTTAGCGATAATATTGACTCTAAAAGTCTTTTCAAGAACAGACCATGCTACTAAAGAAGCATAATAGCCCTCTTTATAAAAAGGCTGTGGATTAAATCTTTTTCCTGTATTTGTCTCTAAATAAAGTGCATTCAGGTTCTCATCACTGGCTTTAAAAACAACCAAGGCCGAGCCCCCTTTTCTGATTCCATAAGAGTTGGTTACATTGCTTAAAAATGGACGTTTTTTATCAACAATCATAGAGACACTCGCACTGGCAGTATTTCCACTAAAAAAGTCCCATTGGCTGGCATCATTTACCACAACTTCAATTTTAATATTTTTCTCTTTTGTATTAAAAAGATGCTTTGGCGCCTCTATAGAGAGGTCTAACTCTGTTTTGGGTTGTAAAAATTGTTCATTTGAGAGTGCAATTCTTTTATCGCCATTGATTAAAACCACACTGTATGACTTAATTCCACTGCTATCAGCCATGGAGAGGGTCAATGGCTTTTTGAGGTTCCAATATCCACTATTTTGAATCTCAATAGTTGGTAAATCACGTTCAAACATTTGTGAGTTATAGATAAATATAATCCCCCCAAGAACACCTGCTATAATCAACTTCGACAGAAATGATGCCATATTATTTTTTTTTCTCAATTTAATTTTCCTTTTATATATTCTAATACTTCATCTTTAGCCAAGGCTAAAGACATATTTGAAAGAGCACTGCTACTATAGTCTATCTTAGACTTTGAAACTAAAACAAGTTTTATGCTTTCATCTTCATTTATTAAAGAAAAGGCAACTTCTACATGCGCCAATTGTAATAACTCTTCTAATACCTTACTCATATCTTCATTTTTTGCACCACAATTTAATAGTGTGAGACTATCTATCTTTACGTAAGCAACACGCGCAGCTTCTAAAAGCTCAAATTCATTGAGTACTTCTTTTTTTAAACGTAACAATGAGAGTGGTTCACTAAAAGAGAGATCTTCATTAACCTGATCAGGTATCGCACCCGCCTCAATCAATTTTGACGCTAACTTAAAATGCTGCACGCTTATCCCCATTACAGTAAAATTTTGACTCTCTGCATAAAGCGCATAGTAGAGTGATTGGGCCATCTTTTTATTGATTTTAACCTTTGCAAAATCTAAAAAACTATCCAGTCCAAAAACAATAAAACCTGAATTCTTTTCTCTTAACGCTTCTATATTTAGAACATAATCAACCTTATGAGGTATGGTTCCTCGAATGGCGCTGTTCCATGCAATATTTTGATATTTACGTTCAATTTCAAGGTCTTGCACGATAAAAGAGGCTTTTTTATGCAACTGAAGGAGATAGGTATACAGCGCGCTGGCACATCCAAGAGTCACTGCATCTGCCCTATTTTCCACATAAATAGCGATATGTGAAGCACTATTTATTGACGAAAGTATCTCTTCAAAACTCTGCACAAGACTCTTTTTTTTTAGTGCAATTATAGGGCGTTAAACTTTACTCAGTCTTTAGGGTCTTTTTTTTCTATTTTTTCCCCATTTTATACACATAGGCAAGAACCTCTGCAACCGCAGAAAAAAGCTTATCAGGAATGGGCTGATCTACTTCCACTTCTTTGTAAAGTGAGCGCGCTAGTGGAGGGTTTTCAACAATATGAACACTATTCTCACGCGCTATTTTTTTAATCTGTATCGCTAAATGGTCTTTCCCCTTGCCTACAACAAGAGGAACCCCTAATCCACCCTCTTCATATTTAATCGCTACTGCGTAGTGGGTGGGGTTGGTGATAACAACATCCGCATTTGGAACATCAGACATCATTCTTTTCTGCGCTGCTTGCATCTGTATTTGACGAATTTTCGCCTTAATATGCGGATCACCATCCATATTTTTCATCTCATCTTTGATCTCTTGTTTACTCATTTTAAGATCATCAAAATAACGTTTACGAACAATAACAATATCTATTACAGAAAAAACAAAAATAAGAATAAGCATAACCAAAGCAATCAAAATTGCCTTGTCAACCAACCAACTCAACTGATCACCCAAACTAAACATAGCGACCGTAGGGAGTTCTTGAATAAATAGGTAAAAGAAGTAAAAACCTGAACCCATAATCGTAAATGATTTAACCGTCATTTTCAGACCATCTAAGATTTTTTTCATTGAAAAAAGATTTTTAGTTCCTTTAATAGGATCTATCTTTTTAAAATCAGGCATGATTGCCTTGGTCGTAAAAAGAAAACCAAACTGTGCTAAAGCAGCTAAAACACCACCAATAGCAACAGCAATGGCGAGAGGGATAACCACCAATAAAAACTCTTTCATAGTGACCATAGCAATATTTATAACATTTTTTACGCTAAGAGGTTCACCTACAAGAGAAAAATAGTAGGCACTTAAAGAGAGCATTCTTGAACTCATAAAATCGAAAAGTAGTAAGACCCCTAAAATCGCAATAAAAAGAGTAAAAAAACCAGACATATCTTGGCTTTTAGGAACATTTCCCTCTTTTCTGGCATCTTCGATTTTCTTGGGGGTGGGTTCTTCTGTCTTTTCCTGATCGTCAGCCATAAATTATTAGCTTTTAGTCCATCTTCATAGAGAGGTCAATCCAATTGGCTTGATGGATAAATGCCCCAGAACTGATGGCATCTACACCTGTTTGTGCATACATTTCTAAGGTTTGAAGAGAGATATTACCACTGGCTTCAAGTAAAACATTTGGATGATTTTGATCTCTATAGATAACAACTTCTTGAAGTTTTTTTGGACTCATGTTGTCACACATAACAATATCAGCACCAACTTCCATAAACTTAATAGCCTGCTCAAGTGTTTCTGCTTCTATCTCTATCTTAGACGTAAAGGGGATTTTTGTTCTAGCGCGTTCGATAAAAGCTTCAAGATTGTCTATTGTTTTAAGATGTGTATCTTTAATCATCAGCGCATCATCAAGACCCATACGATGATTTACCGCGCCACCCGTGCGCGCTGCATATTTTTCAAACACACGAAGGAGAGGTCTTGTCTTGCGCGTATCTAAAAGACGTACCTTATATTCACTGGTGATTTCAACAAATCTTGCTGTTAAAGTAGCGATAGAACTGGCGTGATGCAGCATATTTAAAAAGGTACGTTCGATACGAAGCAAGGTATGTGAATCACCTTTAATCGTAGCCAAGATATCGCCCTTATCAAAATCTTCACCATCATGTTTTAACCACGTCACTTCAAATGACTCCAGCGCGCTGAGTGTATCACAGTACACTTCTCCTGCCAAAACACCTCTACTTTTTGCTAGTATCCGTGCTGAAGCGGGTGTACTTTCATATACAAGGGCATAAAGGTCTCCTCGACCAACATCTTCCGCAAGCGTTGCTTTTACAAACTCTTCAATCATAATGCCATCATTCGTTCAAGTGCAATCTTTGCCCATTTTTGTGTGTTTGTATCTACTTCGATTTCATTAATAGGAGAGCCATCTTCAATGGCTTTTAATGTCACATAAACATCTTCTAAAGTTGTTTCATTCATAGTAGGACACTCTGGCTTTGTTGAAGAGAGTACATACGTGTTTTTAGAACGAAGACGGTTGACAAGGTTAAATTCAGTGCCTACTGCTACTTTTTGTTCAGGATCAAGTTCTTTAATATACTTAATAATTTGTGATGTTGAACCCACAAAATCAGAAGCATCACAAATACTTGGATCACACTCAGGGTGCGTTGCAATTAAAATACCTGGATATTTTTTTCTGTAAAAAGCGATATCATCCAGTGAGAAAAGTTGGTGTACTGAACAAAAACCATTAAAACAGATAATGTCCGCATCAGCGATATTTTCATCTTCACCAATAACAGCAGACTTCAATCCCATATTATTCGCAATATTTTGTCCCAAACAGCGATCTGGTACAAAAAGAATCTTTTTACCCTCTTTGAGAGCCGTTGTGATAATGACTTTGGCATTTGAACTGGTACAGACCATACCACCCATTTCACCGACTTTTGCCTTAACATCAGCATTTGAGTTGATGTAAGTAATAGGCAAGATATTGTCACTGCTTATTCCAGCTTCATTCATCGCTTTAACTGAGTCATCAAAATACATCGAATCAATCATACGCGCCATAGAACAACATGCCAGCTTAGGCATCACAACACGCTTATGTGGACTTAAAACTTTTACACTTTGACCCATAAATGCCACACCACAAAAAAGTACAAATTCAGAATTATCATCTTGTGTCTTTTTAGCCAACTCAAGTGAGTCACCAGTGATATCACCAATTTCAAAGACTTCATCACGCTGATAGAAGTGTGCAACAATAGTCACATCTAATTTCTCTTTTAATTCAATAATTTTTTCTTTAAGCTCTTCATTTGTAAGTTTCAAAAAATATCTCCATTTTCAATTGAAGTAATTATATAGAAAAAAACTTATCATTTCGCAACTATTCAATAGGCTTCGTATTTCAAAAGACAAATTTTATATATTGTACGACATCCAATTATCTGTATTTTTGACAATAATTCTCTTCACCAATAAAATATAAATGCGGGACATGCATCATACCAGCCCCTACTGACTTGTATTTATATATCTCCCCTTCACTTTTTACAACCCACATAATATATTGTCCTCTAGTTCTAAATTTTCCATCATTTAGCTCTACATAATTCACATTGTTATAATCATCAGAAACCAGATATCCATTTGAGAGTGTTTGTTTAATCATTCCCGACAATGTACCCATCTCATGTCTGTTAAACTTATCCGTATTCATAAACCAAGCACACTCTTGATACAGCTTCTTTTTAACGCTTGAGATAAATGATTCTGGTGTATGACCTTGTGCAATATACTGTTTTATCTTCTTTTTTGAGCTGGTAATACTAAGCCATTGACTCAATACTAGAGGATTATCAACCCCAATTTCCTTCCAAGATTTAGCCAATAAAATCGTGTTATATTGAGACTTCTTCCACAGTTCAAGTTCTTCAAGAGATTCTACACCAATTGCTATCCACTTATTTAACTCTTCTGGTGTTTTAATATCAATATTTCTTAATCTAACATATTTCTCAGCACGATCAACACCCTTACTTGTCCACAGTTGTACAGATGCTATATCATGTACATTTTCTTTTTTCCAAGCTTGATAGACAGATGCTTCTTTCACACCAATATCCATCCATAACTTTAACTCTTCGGAAGTTTTAACTCCAGTCTTTAACCAATCTTTATAGTCATTAGGGTGGTTCAAACCAGCATCTTTCCATTTTTCTACTTCTAAGGGAGTTTCTAATCCATACATCTTCCATAGATAACACTCTTGTGCACTATCAACACCAATCTCCATCCATAGCTTTAGCTCTTCAGATGTTTTAACCTCAGCCTTTACCCAATCACTATAATCACTAGGCTGTTTTAAACCAGAATTTTTCCATTTTTCTACTTCTGAGGGAGTTTTTAATCCTACTGAATACCAACGATTATAGATAGAAGGATCTTTAATTTCGATCTCAACCCAAGGTAAAACCATTTCGGAGGATTTAAGACCGTACTCTTTCCACTGCGCATAATAAGATGGATTATCGATACCTATCGCCAACCATTTTTCAACTTCTCCAGCTGTTAATAAGCCATTTGACTTCCACTCTTTCACTTTTTTAAATCTATATATCTTTATATTTTGCCACTTTTGAACATATAAAGGAGTCAATCCCATACTTATCCAACCACGAACTTCATCAGGATTTTCTATGTCTATTTCTATCCAACTATGTGCAACTGTAGGGTCAAGAATTCCAACACCTTTCCAAGCAGTTACTTTCTCAGGTGTTTTTACACCAGCTACAATCCATACTTCTGCTTGAGGGTATTCATAAAACCCTACTTCACTCCAACTTTTTACATCTTCATACTCATAAATACTTGAACTTCTCCATGTGTAGTACTTTCTAGGGGTATTGACACCAATATCTAACCATTTTTTCAAATATCGAGGTGATTTTTCATCCAATGCAACCCAAGCAGCTGCTTCTTTACCTCTTATAACACCTACATTCGTCCATTTCTTTAATTCTTCAGGCTTTATTCCTGCTTTTTCCCAACTTTGCCATGAACCATTTTCAGAAGTGATGTGCACCTCTTTCCATTCAGGTGGCGTTGGTCCACATCCCCAAAACATTCCAATAATGATCAGTCCTAAAATATTTTTTCTCATAAAACCTCAATATATTTGTATTGTATTTATTATCTAAACTGTATTATACTTGCCTAACTCTATTCTCCAGATTTAACCCTTGACCCTCTTGACCCCTAATTTGCTAATTTTAGAATACCATAAGTTAAATCCCTCATCGTTTACAGTTGGTAATGTTGCAAAATTAAAAGTATCATTATATAAACCTTCGTAAATTGACAAAAGTGAAATTTGAAATTTATCATGATTATCTATCGCTGTTTCTAAAAGTGCTATTCTCTCTAAAATTCTATTTTTCAATTCAATTCGTTTGTTATCAGTTCCATATAAAGTGAGAATGTCATCTATTAACATATCTAGGCCTTCATCTTTATATTCTTGAATACAATAATCTATATTCTCCTTAGTTATTTGTGTTGTGGCAATAAATTTCATTTTAATTAATTCAAGATAAATATATTCTGTATTTTCTTTTTGAATTTCTTCAACTGTTTTGATATGTAACATATGTAAATCCTTTTCCTCGTAATACTACGTCAATTTGTGTAAATTTAAAATTATTACCTAATATTTTTATAACTACTTGCTATGTTAGTATTATACGAAGTGAGCAATATTTCAATACAAAACTTGATGAGACAGTTCTTCATTTTTATAATGAGAGTTTTGAGGGGACATTCCCAACCTTTACTCACTAAAATCTCCCTAGTCTCTCTCAAATTACATCTTTGACAATATAAAGATCAATTCCCTCGTAATCATGTGCTATGAAGTTTCGTAGCTCGTAACTTCCTTTGATATCTTCTTTTTTAAAATGAGAAAGTATCTCTAGTCCACCATTATGCAGTAACTTATCTACAAATATTTTGTAGGAAAACGACTCTATGCTATACTTTTCAAAAGGCAATTTTGATGCATAAAAATTATAAGATATTTTTCACTTTTATTTTACTCTTTATCTTAGTACTTTCTTTTAATACAAAACTAGATGAGACAGTTTTACATTTCCATGATGAGGCTTTTGAGCGTGCCTTGTCTGCTTTTGCAATGGCTAAAGCACTCAATGCCGTCATCTCCTTAATTCAAGGAACCTATGTTTCTTTTACCCCTATCGGTATCGGGGTTGAGTTTTCAGTCGGAGAAGTACTTGATCCTATTAATGATTTGGTGGAACGTTTTTCATGGATCATGCTCGCCGCTACTGTTTCTTTGGGCATACAAAAAATATTGATTACACTGTCTAACCTACCTATTATGCAATTTTTACTGCTCATATCTAGCCTAAGTCTTGGCGCGCTGATATGGTTAAAACCTCAAGTCAACTATCTTCTACTTAACTTTAAAGTACTGAGCTTGGCTATTGTATTAAAATTTTCTATTGTCTTTTTCGTCACGATTGAACTGATGAGCTACAACACCCTTATGAAAGAAGATTATCTCAGCGCACAGAGTGTTCTGATTAAGACACATAGTGAGTTACAAGCTATTCAAGTACAAACTTCACAAGAAAACATTTCAAGTCAATCAATTCAAGCTCCAAACAAGCACTGGTACAGTTCAAAAGTAATGGACAGTGCTTCACAAATGTTTGATTCAGCTTCACAACAGTACCAAAAAGCCTCGGCGATGCTTAATATAAAAGATCGTCTTGATGCACTAGAGGAGAGCATCGATGAAGCACAAAGAGAGATTCTAAATCTCATCACTATGTTTATCGTTCAAAGTATCTTACTTCCACTTCTATTTTTGTGGTTTCTAATCACTGTACTACGACTTATTTTCAAATGGAGTCCACACCATGAAAAGGCTTGAAAAAAGTCTGCGTAATAATGAGTCTATCTTGGTTGCCGCAGAGATATCAAAAAGTTTTTATAACTCCATCATTTCTCTGTACTTACTTGGTGCTGTCTTACTTTTAATATCTTATGAGTATGAGATTGGCGTGATTGGTTTGGTACTTATTTTAAGAACGGCCTATATACATTACTATGAAATTAAAGAGAAGGGTTCTTATCACTGTGTCTTAACCCAAGAACGACTTATCATTCATAAAGGCCATGCCAATACTGAGATTTTTCCTATTGAACTAGAAGAGATTAGAACCATCTATGTAAAACCCCTAAGTGAACAATTTAAAAATATATTTGATGTAGGAACCCTAGAAGTGGTAACAACGACAGGTGGTCGTTATGTGATTAGTCATATTAAAGAACCTTATGTTTATCATAAAGCTATCATTGGAGATATTGTTAGTGCAACAAATTATGCGATGAAGAGAGAAAAGAGGAAACAGAAGAGAGAGACTTAAAGAAGAGTTTTCTCTTCTTTAATAAAAACTTACGCTTGTGCGTAAAGCTCTTTTTCGCGTGCGATTAAGATATCTGCTAAAAAGAAGTATGCTTCTTTCCATGCTTCAAGAACTTCATCAGTCGCTGCGTCACCAAGAACATCTTTAACTGCACCAAGAAGTGATACACCTACCATTGGGTAGTGCTCTGGTTGCACATTAGTGCGCACGTGTGCTGCTGTCATTTTTTCAACTGCTTTAGAAAGAACAGCCAAGTTATCAATATTGGCCGCATAGGCTGAAACTGCCATAGCCAATTTTTTGTGTTGCTCTGGATCTGCATCTTTGAAAAGATCTTTAACTTCTGGATGTGCTGCAAATAAAATTTCATACATACGGGTTGTAATTGCTTCTGCATTAGCTGCTACTGGGGCAGCCGTTGCTTTAACAATATCGATAGTGCTTTGCGATAAACTCATGTCAATTCCTAATAATAAATATATCGTATTATAGCTTCTCAATCTTCTATTATTATGATTTTATTATATTTCTACTATAAAATTATTACAAAATTGTAATAATAATTATTTGAGTTAAAAAATAGATCTAAATAATTTGTGTAATTATGCTGTTTTATTTGTTTTTCAAATATATTTTTAGCCCTACTAACCGATATCTCAATCATTTCAAAGTATGATAATG
>JADGDM010000050.1 GCA_016744905.1 Sulfurimonadaceae bacterium
CAACTCTTGCTCAGTTGCTTTAAAATCTACTTCTTTGTCATGAAGAAGATCAATAATGGTGTGTAAATCTTTTACGTTACGTGAACATCTGTCTAAACGTGTAACGATAAATGTGTCACCACTTCTACAAAAATCTAAAGCCTCTTGTAGAATTATCCTATTTGTAGATTGTGTAGCTGATTTCTTCTCTTGATAGATTTTTTCACAACCAGCTTTTGTAAGTGCATCAATCTGTGAATCTAAGTTTTGGCCAACAGATGAGACACGTGCATATCCAACTAACATGATATATCCTCTTTTTTTAAAAACGAGTGTACTTTAAAGCCATAGAGAAAGATAGCTACTTAAAAAGACTCTAAAAGAGACGCTGGATATTGGAATGATTGTTTTTATGATTTGCTGTCTTTTGAAGTGTACTTTAGGAGATAAAGAGTAAAATCATAATTAAGTATTGATTTTGATAGGTGGCTAAAATATATTGATAGAGTAAGTATTGATTTTGTTTGGAGGTTTGACTATTTTTAAAAATAGTCAAAAAATTAAATTATGAGAAGAATTTTTAAATTCATTCTCGAATGGAATCACATAATGGTTAGTATATCTTGTAATGAAGATAAGATAGTTGTTGTTTCTCCCAAAAATGCAGAAAATGTTGCTCGTTTTAAAGAGTTGGGTGGAGTTTGGATTAATAGGTCTTGGTCTTTTAATTTTGATAGAAATATTTATAAAGCATTGAAGTTTTATATAAATGGCTATTATAAATGTGATTTTGATTCACCAAAAATTAAAGTCAAACTGATCTTTACGGAAAATAAAGAGCAGGTACTCGAACCTGTTTCTTTTTATGGATTCTCTTTTGCTATTGCGTATGGCAAGAAGACAGGTTCACGTGTTGGTGCGGGAGTGAAGCTTTTAGATGGGATAATCACTAGTGGCGGTAGCATCTATAACTGGAGTAGTTATGTAGAAAAAGGAAGTCAATTCCTTATTGAGGAATTTCCTTCTGTATTTGAGCCTGTTGAAGGTATTGAAATTGAAGTGATTACTCCATTAAATACACAAATACTTCAAAATGAAAGATTGAAAGATGTTTCTACAGATGAGCTGATGCAAGAGCTTGACTTTAGAGAGAAATTATTTAACTTGTAAGATCTCTTTCATCATTTACTACTCACTGTAAAATTTTTACAGTGAGTGTCTTTATTCTGATGCCTGTAAATTCCACAAATATTCTTCCGCTCCCCCCCCCATAAAACACTTTCTTCTTTTGACTTTTTTGTGAAATACTTTTGAAAAAAGCGTTGGCGAAACTTTCATTGATTCTATAAGATGACTACACTTAGAATTTAAGTCTACGAGAAATGGATAAGAAACTAAATTTATTCTCAAATAGACTAAAAGAAGACTCAAACTATTTAAGTCCTCTTATTATTAATTAAGCTAAAATAATAAATAAAATTATACTAATGGATAAGACTCTATGGGTGAAGAAAACAAAAAATTATTAGAACAGCAGTTATGGAACATAGCCAATACTCTCAGGGGTAAAATGGATGCGGATGAGTTTCGTGATTATATCCTTGGGTTTATCTTTTACAAGTACCTTAGTGAGAAGATAGAGAGCTATGCTGATGATATTTTAAAAGAAGATGGTATCAGCTTTGTTAGTCTTGATGAGAACAGTGAAGATGGTAAAGAACTTCTTGAAGCTATTAAAGAAGAAACTATTGAGAAGCTTGGGTACTTCTTAAAACCCTCAGAACTGTTTCACTCTATCGCTATACGTGGTAACGGTGAAACAAATAACTTTATCCTTGAAGACCTATCAAGCATCCTTAGAAACATCGAGCAGAGCACAATGGGTCACGAGAGTGAAGATGACTTTGAACACCTCTTTGAAGACCTTGACTTAACAAGTACGAAACTTGGACGTACAGAAGATGCTAAGAACACTCTTATCGCTAAAGTACTGTTTCACTTAGACCAAATTAACTTTGAACTTAAAAATCACGATAGAGATGTTTTAGGTGATGCTTATGAATACCTTATCTCTAAATTTGCAGCGGGTGCTGGCAAAAAAGCGGGTGAGTTTTATACCCCTCAGGAAGTTTCAAAAGTGTTGGCGAAGATAGTTACTAACGGTAAAACTAAACTCAAATCAGTTTATGACCCCACTTGTGGTTCAGGTTCACTACTTTTACGTGTGCAAAAAGAGGTAGAAGATGTTTCTAACTTCTTTGGTCAAGAGTTAAACCGTACTACTTACAATCTAGCCCGTATGAATATGATTATGCACGATGTTCACTACCGTAAGTTTGACATCAAACAAGAAGACACACTAGAGCACCCTCAACACTTCGATGAAAGGTTTGAAGCTATTGTGGCCAATCCTCCTTTTTCTGCTCAATGGTCGGCTAATCCTTTACATATGAATGATGATAGATTTTCACAGTATGGAAAACTCGCTCCAAAATCTAAGGCAGATTTTGCTTTTGTACAACATATGATTCATCATCTTGATGATAATGGAACGATGGCGATTGTTCTTCCTCACGGGGTGCTTTTTCGTGGAGCGGCTGAGGGGCATATACGAAAGTACCTCATAGAAGATAGAAACTACCTTGATGCTGTCATCGGGCTACCTGCAAACATCTTTTACGGTACGAGTATTCCTACCTGTATCTTAGTCTTTAAAAAATGTCGTGAGCATAGTGATGATGTTTTGTTTATAGATGCTAGTGGAAATGAGAACTATGAAAAAGCTAAAAATCAAAACAGATTAAGAACTGAAGATATTAACAAAATAGTTACTACTTACAAAAATCGTGAAGCCATAAACAAATACTCGTATGTAGCTACTATGAAAGAAATACGAGAGAATGATTACAATTTAAATATCCCCCGATATGTAGACACATTTGAAGAGGAAGAGCCAATAGACCTAGAGCAAGTCAGTCGTGAACTCAAAGAGCTTGATGAAACAATGATAACAACAGATAAAGAGATAGCTAAGTTTTGTGATGAACTTGGTATCTCTGCACCGTTTTAAGGGTACAGAATGAGTAATGTACCTGCATTGAGATTTAAAGAGTTTAGTGGTGAATGGGATATTCAAGAACTTGGCACTTTTACTAGTGTAAAAACTGGAAATAAAGACACTCAGAATAAAGAAGAACATGGGAAATATCCATTTTTTGTTAGGTCAAATACTATTGAAAGAATTAACACATATTCATTTGATGGAGAAGCAATTTTAACAGCTGGAGATGGTGTTGGAGTAGGAAAAGTTTTTCATTATTTAAATGAAAAGTTTGATTATCATCAAAGAGTTTACAATATTCATAATTTTGATAAAAATGTAGTTGGCAAATATATATTTTATTACTTTTCAGATAAATTCTATAAAAGAGTATTTCGACTAAGTGCAAAGAATTCTGTTGATTCCGTTCGAATGGATATGATTTCCAAAATGCCTATTCCTTTTCCTGAAAAGCAAGAACAAGAAAAAATTGCCTCATTCTTAAGTGCAGTAGATAAAAAACAAGAAGCCTTAAGTAAAAAACTTGAACTTCTAAAAGCCTATAAAAAAGGTGTGATGCAGAAAATATTTTCAGGGGAGATACGCTTTAAAGCTGATGATGGAAGTGAATTTCCTGAGTGGAAAGAAAAATATGGGAATGAGGTATTTATTAACTCATCAAATAAAAATCATAATTCAGATTTACCTATTTTAGCTATTTCACAAAAATATGGTGCAATACCTCGTGATATGATAAACTATAAGATGTTAGTAACTGAGAAAAGTGTAGCTTCATATAAGGTTGTAGATATAGGTGATTTTATCATAAGCCTTAGGTCTTTTCAAGGTGGTCTTGAATATTCAAGCTATAAGGGTATATGTAGCCCAGCATACAATATCTTAAAGCCCTTTGTCGAAATAGAAAGTAAATTTTTTAAGGACTATTTCAAAACACACAATTACATTCAAGAGCTTAATAAAAGACTTGAGGGCATTAGAGATGGTAAGATGATTAGTTACAAGTACTTTTCTGAGATAAAAATTCCTTTTCCTTCAATGGATGAGCAAAAGAAAATAGCCAGTTTCCTACAGTCCATTGATAATAAAATTAAATATGCTTTTGAAGAAGTAGAAAAAATAAAACAATTTAAAAAAGCACTGCTTCAGCAGATGTTTGTGTAAGGAGAATAAATGCCAAACTACAAAATATTTTGTGATGAAAGTAATCACATTTTATCAGATGACTCAGATTTGATGGTAAATGGAGCTATTCGAATTGAAGAAGATAAGGTTGTCCAAGCAAATAAGCATATTAAATATTTAAGACATAAATATAACTATCATACTGAGTTAAAATGGACAAAGCTCATCTTAAAGCAAAAAGAGTTTTACAAAGAGTTAATAGACTATTTTTTCATATCAGACTTTATGAGCTTTAAAGCCACTTTAGTGATGAACAAATCAAAAGTAAATCATGCAAGATATGGAAGAACGCACGATGAGTTTTATTATGTAGTTTATTACTATACTTTGAGAAATTTATTGAATGTAGATGGCTCTTTTAAAATTTATTTTGACTATAAAGATACGCTTGGTGGTAAAAGAGTAGAGGAGCTTAATAAGGTTCTTGTTAATGATGGATATCAAAAGCCATTGTTTAATATTATTCACTCTCATGAGTCACAGCTCATACAAATGTGTGATTTACTTATCGGGGCGATTGGTTATCATAACCGAGAAGATATAGAACATAGCAGTGAGGTAAAGACATATATCGTTGACTATATTGACTCTAAGATTAAATCTCAGGGCTATAATATAGGGGATATTAAAGGTACAAAACCATGGGCAGATAAGTTTAATATTTTTAGATGGAGTTTGTCAAATGTCTGATAGTGCAATATTGTCTGAAACAATATCAGCAACGATAGATTTAGAAGGACTTGAAGCTTCTGAGCTATTTGAAACACTGTACGAGGATTATTTCTGTGTTGATTTTATAGATGAGAAAACCTATCTTAATGAAACTATTTATATAGACCCTCAAAGTACTCAAAAGTCAGAAAATAAGGAAAAAGCTTTTTGGCATCTCACATCAAGAGATAAACAGTACACAGTTAAAGAGGGAAATAAGTGGGTTACAAAAAAAGATAGACTACCTGATTTTGATAGAGCGGAAAGACTAGAGTGGGTTAAAGTAATTATCGAAAATCATAATGACTCAAATATAAAGAACTTTTATCACAAAGAGACAAAAGGTAAAAAAGAGATTCGGCTGTATTTATGGTTGTTTCAAAAAGATTTTGTTGTTATTCTTCAAAAACTCGGGAGCAGTAGCTCTTTTTTAGTTACAAGCTTTTATATAACGCACAATTCTAAACGAGATGAATATCAAAACAGATATGAAAAGTACCTAAATAAAGAGCGTTCTGAGTTATATGGGTGTGAATGGTTCTAGGTTATAAAAGAGGTCGCTTATTTTGGACCGAGCGATTGAGACGGTCACCTCTTGCATACACAATGGTAGCTGAGCGGTAAAAGTATACAATGTGTACACTTAGTTGTCAATAAGTCTGACAAATTGTATATGAAAATGATGATTTTTTAAAGGTAGAGTATGAGTACACAAAGCGAAGCAGTTTTAGAAGAGAACTTAATCAAACAGCTTGAAGAACAAGAGTTTCAACGTGTCACTATAAATGATGAGGATAGTCTTTTAAAAAACCTAAAATCACAATTAGAAAAACATAATAATATTGAACTGAGTAAGAGTGAGTTTAAAAAGGTACTAAACCACTTAAACAAAGGCTCTGTTTTTGAGAAGGCGAAAATACTTAGAGATAGATTTGTATTGTCATGTGACGATGGCACTACAAAGTATATAGAGTTTATAGATAGTGAACACTGGTGTAAAAACCTCTTTCAAGTAACAAATCAAGTAACAATCGATGGTGCTTATAAAAATCGTTATGATGTAACTCTTCTTATCAATGGCTTACCACTTGTGCAGATAGAACTTAAACGTAGAGGACTAGAACTCAAAGAAGCCTTTAATCAGATAAACCGTTATCAGAGACACTCTTATGGCTTTAATTCTGCTTTGTTTAACTACGTTCAGATATTTGTTATCTCTAATGGTGTCAATACTAAGTACTACTCTAACAACAAGAAGCAGTCTTTTAAACAAACATTCTATTGGGCTGATAAAGATAATAAAAACATTACCAACCTAGAAGAGTTTACAAAGGTATTTTTAGAAAAGTGTCATATCTCTAAGATGATATGTAAATACATAGTCCTTGCTGAAGTTCCTAAGATTTTGATGGTGCTTAGACCGTACCAGTATCACGCTGTTGAAGCTATCATAGATAGAGTTGAGAACACTAATAAAAATGGTTATATTTGGCACACTACAGGAAGTGGAAAAACACTGACTTCTTTTAAAGCTTCTCAAATTCTTATGAAGATTACTACTGTGCATAAAGTGGTGTTTGTTGTAGATAGGAAAGATTTAGACTTTCAAACGACTAAAGAGTTTAATAGTTTTAGCGATGGTTCTGTTGATGGTACGGATAATACTAAAGCACTTGTAAAACAGTTTGGGGATGATACTAAGCTTATTGTTACGACTATACAGAAATTAAACACGGCTATCTCCAAGAAGAGATATCTAACTGATATGGAAGAGATGAAAGATAAACACATTGTCTTTATTTTTGATGAATGTCACCGTTCTCAGTTTGGAGATACACATCTAAGTATCACTAAGTTTTTTACTAACAATCAGATGATAGGTTTTACAGGTACACCTATCTTTGAAGAGAATGCTACTAAGAACCTCTTAGGTAAAAGAACGACTAAAGAGCTGTTTGATGATTCACTGCATAAGTATGTGATTACCGATGCTATTAATGATGAAAATGTGTTGAAATTTTCTGTTGAGTATATAGGGCGATATAAAGAGAAGGCTGATAGTAATACGAACATTGATATAGATGTTGAAGCTATCGACACTAAAGAGCTGTTAGAGAGTGATGATAGGTTAAATAAGATAACAGACTACATTATAGCTAACCATCCACGTAAGACCCATTCTAAAGAGTTTACAGCTATGTTTTGTGTGAGTGGGGTTGAGA
Organism: Sulfurimonadaceae bacterium; assembly: GCA_016744905.1. GTDB lineage: Bacteria > Campylobacterota > Campylobacteria > Campylobacterales > Sulfurimonadaceae > BB10. Next base: position 7,156 of record JADGDM010000050.1, read on the forward strand.
TGCTTACTAAGTATTATGAAGCTTTTAAGTCTAAAGACCATAATCTTAAGATAGCTACTATATTTTCTTATGGAACTAATGAAGATGATAAAGATGCTGATGGAATTATCGAGATTGATGATGGCGATGGTGCACACGTGGACGAAGAGCATATCAACAAACACTCACGTGAGAAGTTAGATGAATATATAGAAGACTATAACAAAATGTTTGGTACTAAGTATAGTACGAAAGATTCTAAGAGCTTTTATAACTACTATAATGATATATCTAAGAAAGTTAAAAATAAAGAGATAGATATTTTACTTGTAGTAAATATGTTTTTGACAGGATTTGACAGTCCTCGACTTAATACGCTGTATGTAGATAAGAATTTAAAGTACCACGGGCTTATACAAGCATTTTCACGAACAAATAGAATACTTAATGAACAAAAATCTCAGGGTAATATTATCTGTTTTAGAAATCTAAAATCAAATACTGATGATGCCATAGCTCTGTTCTCAAATAAAGAGGCTAAAGAAGTTATCTTGATGAAGCCGTATGAAGAGTACACTGAGAAGTTTAATGAAGCATTTATAGAGCTGATTAAAATAGCTCCTAGTGTTAATAAAGTCGATGACCTTATCAGTGAAGATGATAAGTTGAAGTTTATCACGGCTTTTAGAGAGTTAATGAGACTTAAAAATATACTTAATGGGTTTAGTGATTTTAAATGGTCTGACTTGTCTATGAGTGAACAGATGTTTGAAGACTATAAATCTAAATATCTCGACATGTACGAGAAAATTAAGAACGAGAGAGGAAAAGGAGCTGAGAAGGTCTCTATCCTAGAAGATGTTGATTTTGAGTTAGAGTTGATTCATAAAGATGAAATTAATGTAGCGTATATCTTGAAGCTCTTAGCTAGATACAAAGATGCTAGTGAAGCAGAACAAGAAAAACAAAAACAAAATATTATGAATGTTATCAATGGTAATGCATCTCTTAGAAGCAAACGAGAGCTGATCGAGAAGTTCATTAATCAAAATCTAATGAGTATAGAAGATACGAGCCTCATTGATGATGAGTTTGAAAAGTTTTGGGATGATGAGAAAGTCAAAGCTTTAGATGAGATATGTGAAGATGAGAAGCTTCATAAAGATAAAGTAAAAGAGGTTGTTGAGACTTATTTATATGATGAGAGAAAACCTTTAAATGATGAGATAGCTAATACTCTTCAAGTTAAACCAAAATTATTAGAGAGACGAAAAATTGTACCTAGAGTGTTAGATAGAATTTTGAGTTTTATTGATAAATTTTATAATTTATAATATCAAGATAGTTAAAGTATGGAGTATATAATGACTAAATCACAAAAATATTTAGAAGCACTTAAGTCATTTGATGATTGGACAGTTGTTTCGGAGTGGGCTATTAAAGTAGGGGAAATATATCCTGATTTATTAGAAACTGCAAATAGACAAGCATCTAATCAAGCTAATGCAACAACAGGGCTTAGAGAACTAGCTGCTAGAATAAGCTCAAATCTATCATCAGGTGGATTTCTAGATGTTGAAGTTGACGATAGTGAAAGACCTAGAAAAGTAAGATATATATCTGTAATAGATAAACAAGCTCGTATAGAAGATGAACTTGAAGCTGATATAGAACCTTTAACAAGAGCAGAAAGAATAAGAAGTGATTTTGAGAACCTTACAGAAGTTGAACGATATCGCATAGAAGAAATTGAAACTATATCAAGACAGCTAAATAAGTTCTTTAGTGTAGATTTTGAAGTAGACCATGCAACAGCACTTTTAAATCCTACAGAGTCAGGTAAGCATCATCCAAAGAACTTACAGTTACTAATAAAAGCTCATAATGGAAAGAAAAACAAAAAGAACTGGAAACGATTCACAATAGATGAGCAAATAGAGTACATAAACCATGTTCTCGCTCTTCAAACGTTAATAGCCAGCCGTTTAGGTGTATCTCTTGTAAATGATGTATTAGAGTCGTTATTAGAGAGATTAGGTAAGGTGTATTAAATTATGATAGAGTCAATAGAACAAGGTAGAAAAGAAGATGGAAGTCGTTCGATTGCTGATAAAATCAAAAGTCGATTACATGATTTAGACAAAACAGTTGAAACTAATTACGGTCGTTGGGCATGGGAATTATTGCAAAATGCTAAAGATAGTATTTCTGACAATCTGGATAGTCGTGTTTCAATTCAAATAGAATTATTTAGTGGTTCTGTAATCTTTAGACACAATGGATCATATTTTAAAGAACTTGATATTAGAGGACTAATTAACCAAATTTCTTCAAAAGAAGTAGAAGAAGGTGTTCAAACAAGAAATACTGGTCGCTTTGGAACAGGCTTTTTAACCACTCATTTACTTTCAAGAAAAGTTGAAATTAGTGGTATAGTTAAAACAACAGATGAAGAGTTTCATAGTTTTAATTTTTTATTAGACAGAGAAGGAAAAACTACTGCAATACTTGCTCCTAAAGTTGAAGCATCTTGGAAAGGCTTTCAAGAGTCTACAAAACAAATTAATTCTGCTTATGATAAAAATGCTTTTAATACATCTTTTCGTTATTTACTTGGTACAGAAGAACAGCAGGGCATTGCAACAAAAGGAATTGTTGAATTTTCAAAACTAATTCCTTTTGTTTTAGCCTTTATTCCAAAAATAAAAGCTGTCGAAATCATAGATAATCTTGTTAACACTTCCCTAAAGTTTAATAATACACAAGAAGTAATTGATGATGTGATAACACGAATTGAAAAAAATGAAAATGGTCATATATCTGATATTTTAATTGCACAATTAAAAAATGATAAAGTCTCGATTGCTACTGAAGTTAAAAAAACAGATACTGGATACTCTATTAAAAGTATGAAGGATGTGCCTAAATTATTTTGTGATTTTCCTTTAATCGGTACTGAGAATTTTCATTTCCCTGTTATTGTTAATAGTTTCTATTTTAGTCCACAAACTGAAAGAGATGGCATTTGGTTAAAAGGGATGGATGAAGAAGTTGTTGACAACCAACAGTTACTTGAAAATTCCATACAACTATTTAAAGACCTTATAAATAAAATCGCTGAAAAAAACTATGTCGATTTCTATAATATTGTGACAACAAGAATTCCTACTACAGATGAAAGATATCTTGATAAAAATTGGTATATTGCAAATATTCAAGAACCGTTAAGAGAATTTTTGAAACAAGCCAAAATTGTGGAAACCTCTCATGGTAGTGCAACAATTGGTGATGTATATTTTCCTGATAAAAATCTGAATAAAGAAGCCCGTGAAATAATTTGGCAATTTTCATCTGATTTAAAAGAACATAAATTACCTATAAAAGAACATATCCAAAAATGGGCTGATGTAATTTGGAGTGATTGTTCAACGGTGGACATTAATGATCTGGTTACTGATTTAAAAGGTAAAGAAAATATTTTTACATTAATAGAAACTCTCGATTTAGATGAATCTGAAATGTTTGAATGGCTTAAAGAATGTCTTGTTTTTATACAGGAAAACAATGCTTTAAACTACCCTACATATGAAATAATACCAAATCAAGAAGGGGTGTTCAAAACTTCCAAAGAGTTATTCCTTGATGAAATAGATGATGATCAACTTAAAAGAATATCAAAATTGGCAGGCTTTAGTTATTATGAAAAACTAGTGCATCAAGGTTTATTTTTAGAGGAACATCCACAGAAAAAAAATATTGAAAATATTGCAACTAAAATAACATCTTTAATAAATGATGAAAATGAGTCAGAGGATAGAAGTCTAGCTATTACTATGCTTATTGAATGGTTTGGAGATAATGAAGCAAAAGGTAAAGAATATTTCACATCTCTTTATAGTAAAAAAGAAAAACTACTTGTTGATACCATCAAGGATAAAGAAAGTTTGTTTTTAATCCTAAATAGCGAAATAGATATTGCTGAAATTGCAGATTTAGTATCACAAGTCAGAAATAATCCACATCAAATAAGAGAAAGTATCAATAGAGCAAAGGAACTTGACGACTTACTAAGAGAGTATGGGGCTAGTAATGTAGCCGAACTAAAAGAATTAATTATTTCAAGATGTGAAAATACACCAACTGTTAATAATACTCCACAAGTACCTATAGAGAAAGTAGAAATTACTCAAGAAGTCTTATCAAGCTTAGGAGTTACTACTCCTCAAGAATTAGAAGAAGTGTTAAAAAATAAAAGTATCTCAGAGCAATTTATCCATACTTCAATTCCTACAACTGAAATGTTCCAATATGCTCAAGAAAAAATTGAGAGAGCTAAAAATAATATTATTGATTATTTAAGAGAGCACAAAGATTATGATTGTTGTGATTTAGAAGAACTAGCTCCTACTGTACTCGGTGGAATAAAAAAGAAAGGCCTTGATTTACTTATTGTTGTACGACCTTCAGATAATAAACAAGTTATTATTTATTATGATTCTGAAAAAGATAGTCTTGACTATGAAAATGCTGAATTATGGGTCGAAGATGGAAAAACTATTCCAAACCATTTAACCTTAGGTAAGATTTTAAAGAATACAGGTATTACAAGGATTCCAGTATGAGTATAAACGTAGAAAGTATTATTGGACAAGGAGAGAGTCAAACTCTTGAATATAAGGCTGTGTTACCTCCTTCAAAAAATATTGCTCAACTTATTTGCTCTTTCAGTAATTCAGAGGGTGGATATATTATTTTAGGGGTGTCTGAGGACCTTGAGATTGTTGGATTAAGCTCTGATTTTCGTGCTAATTCAATTATACATAAAGCCATAGATTTACTCTTACCTAAACCACAAGTTGAGCATCAGTACATTACCTATAATAATAAAAAGCTATATGTAATTCAAGTTGAGAAATCTGCTACAATAGTTTCACTTGAAGGAAAGATATTTGAAAGAATAGGAATCCTTAACAAACTAAGAAATCCTGTAGAAGTTGTATTTGAACAAGCTGGCTATCAAAAAATATTTGATATTAATCAGGACTTGAAAACATATAAAGAAAATGCAACTAGTGCAAAGATTAAATTTATTGAACATTATCAAAGTATCCTAAAAATAATGGATGACCTTGGTAGTATTTTATACCCAGAAGGTGAAGAATCCCCTACAAGTAATCAAGAAGGAAAAATTTTAATACGTATATTATTCTCTTCATTAGCGGATAATTTCGAAACTTATTTATCAGATTTACTGTATGAAATATTTTTAGCTAAGCCAGAGACTTTAAAATCAAAAAATACTGTAACTATTAAAGAAGTTTTAGATTGTTCTGATATTCAAGAATTTGTACATTATTGGGCAAACAAACAAATAGGTAAATTGCAAAAAGGAAGTGTCAAGGGTTTCATTGAAGATAATATTCAAATCAAAAAGTTAAATGCCATTGATATCTCAACACAAAAAGAGATAGAAAAGATTCTTCAAATTAGACATCTTTATTCTCATAGAAATGGTATTGTGGATGAAAAATTTCTTCAGTACTTTTCAGGACAGTTTGAATTGAGTGAAGAGCATAATATGGCAATAAGTGAAGTGCTAGACAAATTAGATTATCTATGTAAAGTAGTAGATCAGATAGATGTTAGTGCAATGCGTAAATATAGTTTAGCCCAGACCACTATTGGCTAGTTTTATTATCTATTTATTCACTAATAAAGCTTAGAATTCAAATAATCAAAAGTGTAAGGATAATTATGAGTATTGAAAAGATTTGGAAAAAATATCCATCTTTAAACAAAATGAGTAAGCAAAGTTTGGAAAAATTTGCAGATAATCGAATGAGCCTATCTGTTAAATTAGTAGGAAATTCTATAACAGCAGTAATTATTGCACCATTATCATTTCTGATGCTCAAAATTATGCTAGGTAATCAAGTGAATTTTGATAACTTACTTAGACCCACTGAATTTGATTTTATGCTTACCTGCGGTGTTGTAATTTTTATATTTATAGCAATAATGGGAGTATCTATGTCTTTAGAAAAGCAAGCTATGTTTATTTATAATAACCTTTCGCAAGAACAGAACATATGATACTAAATAAAGCTAATTAATTTATCAACTACTTTTATAGCACTCAGTGTTGATTGATATATACTAATATTGGATAGCTAAGGTGGCCTACAAGAATAGTTATGATAGACATTATCCAGAGTTTTATTTTCAGTATTTTAGATAACCAAATGATAGGGAGTATTGTTCCGGCAAGTAGAGTACCTAATATTGATATAACTAAAAAGTAGATTGAAAAATAAATATTAAGAGAGTCGAAGGTAGGTTTTATATCTCCACCACCAATGAAAAAATCGATACTTAAGTTATTAATATTAAAGAAGACTGGCAACGAAAAAAGGCCAATCAAAGGCATACATAAACTATAAATCAACAGTAGAGTTAATAAAATGTCTTTAAATAAAACTTTTCTTTTTATTAAGTAAATCAGGAATGTATAAATCGCCGCTATTATGATAATTACGAATGTAGTTTTGAGAAGTAGAGTTATTACACCAATACCATCTTATAATTTAAATATAGATAGGGGTAATAAAGTTAAACAGCATAAAATGAAAAATGAAAGGGTATAGTATGAAAATACTGAGTGCACTTTAAACGAATTTTTATAAGTATTTGAATTAGTTATATTTAATGTGTGCCTTGCAAGATCTATGGTGGTAGAAAAATATAATTTGTAGTTTTGACTCTTTGTTAGTGCTGTAATTGAAAGTTTATCTTTTAAATTATTAAAGTCATTATTTATACGCAAGAATATCCTTTATTTGTTTTTAGTATAGCTGCTTACTAATGTGGAACTAAAGTTTAAGGATTTAATCTACTTGATGAACGTACACTGTACGTTATTTGTTCTGAATTTGTTCTGTATGCTACGTACCAAGGAGCAATTTTTTAACGAATTTAATGTTTAAAAGCCCAATGTTTTGGGCTAAACCTCTGTTTTATGGGCTTCACTAGTGTATGGATGTTTTAAGCAAGTCCCTCTCTTGACACCATTTATATTTAAGAGAACTTATAAACATTCCGGATTAGCTCAGCGGTAGAGTAGGGCACTGTTAATGCCTTGGTCGCTGGTTCGAATCCAGCATCCGGAGCCACTCTAAACCACCTAAATAACGCACTTTCATCAAAAATATAAATTCACCTAAACTATTCATTATAAAATAAAATTTCGAATTAAGTTATTAGAAAATCTTATTTCTCTTAAAATGCTAAAATCTTCTTTTTTCCCACTTGTACGTTGGTTGTACGTTCATTTAAAAAAGAACCTCTAACAACTATTTGTTGTTCAAAGTATTTTGCGTAGTATCTTAGCGTCGTTTCTATCCACATTAAATCTTCACCTCACCGATTTTAAACAATTATTTTATAAAAAGGATGCGTTGAATATTTATGATAAATACGCATTGATAACTATAAAAAATGAAGCTATGACAATGGAATTAGAAGACTTTCTAAATTACACGTTCTGTGTCTTATTCAGTTGTACTTTAAAACAGACACCTTGTTCATTATTAGATACTTCTAGATTTCCCTGAAGATGATCTTCTATAATCATTTTACTCATATATAGTCCCAATCCTGTGCCCGTTTTTTCATCTTTAGTACTAAAGTAGGGATCAAATATTTTTGTTATTATTGAATTGTCAATACTGGCTCCATTATTGCATATCTCTGTTGTTACATATTCATTATCTTCAAATACTTTGATATCAATATACGCATCATCAGATTTCTCTTCTAATAATGCATCTTTAGCATTGGTGATAATATTCACAAAAACTTGCATTAGTTCTCTTGGATAGGCATCTACTACAGATTCTGATGTACAAGATATTTGAAAGGTGATGTTGTTATTTAGAAGAGAGTCTCTAACAATATTATAGGTCTCGTCAAGGACTTCTTTTACTTTTACTTTTGAGGGGGATTTATCTGGTTTGAAGTAGTTTCTAAAGTCATCAATTGTATTTGATAAGTGAAGTGTTTGATTAAGGATACTGTTTGAGTAGTCTTTAAAATCTATGGTGTCTAATTCAGACAATTCAATATCCAGAAGTATGTTGTTGGCATGCATTGCGATGACACTAAGAGGTTGTCTCCATTGGTGCGCTATCATCCCAATCATCTCACCCATCGCCGCTAAACGTGATTGTCCTATTAACATTTTATCTTTTTTCTTGAGTTCTGTTATATCACGTATTATTGTCATAATATTTTTTTCAAGAGGAAGTTGTGCCATACGGGCCTCAAAATATCGCTTCTCATCGCTTACTTCAAGTTCGTATTCAAATATTTTTATATTCGAATCTTGAGATAGTGCCTTGATATTTTGATTAAACATTTTTCCAATATCTGGAGGTAATACATCTTGCATATTACGATGGATAAACTGTTGTGGAGAGATGTATAGTTTATCATCTGTTTGAGCACGGTAATCAATGATTACGCCATCTGGACGCATGATAAAGAGGATGTCTGGTATGACTTGAAATATAGAAGAGATCAAGGTGTCTCGATTTTTTACCTCTTTTTCAGCACGTCGTTGCTCGGTGATATCATCAGCAACCGTTAAAATATACGATTCATTATCAATCTCTACAATGCTTCCAAAAACATTGGCTATTACTTCCTCACCATTCTTTTTGTTAAAAGAAAAAATAGTATTTTCAATTGAGCCATCTTTTGTTAAGGAATCAAGGTATATCTTTCTGTCATCAAGATTTTTCCAGATATTGATATCAAATGAAGTATGACCGATAAGCTCTTCCCTTGTGTAGCCAATGATATGTTCAAAAGTTTTATTTATCTCGTAAATTTTGCCTGTTTTTTGGTTAGAGAGAATAATTAGATTAGGTGTTTTATTGAAGGCTTTTTCAAACTTATCATTAGAAATTTTTAGTTTATTTTCCATCTCTACTTGAGTGGTAATATCCTGTACAGTACCTATCGTATATAGATGATTATTATTGGTATCGAAAAAATGTTTGGCATGTTCTAAAACATATTTGATACGTTGATCAGGAAATAATAGTCTGTGAATTAGATGATAATGTTTATGCTCTTGAACACTTGCTTGAAAAGCTTGATTTATACTCTCTCTATCCTCTGGATGAACACATTTTATAAAGTCATCAAATGTCATCTTATGTGCGATATCAATCTCAAATATTCTATGCACTTCATCTGACCACTCTAAGGTGCCTACAATAAAGTTTTGCTCCCAACTCCCTATATTGGCTATCCTTTCTGCCTTTTGAAAACGATTTTTTTCAATCTGTAAATTGTTTTTTATCTCTTTTTGTTCAGTGATATCGAGTACAGAAAAGGTGAGTCCCTTAGACATATCAGTAATATCAAGGGGTGTGGAACTAAGAATAATATCAATAAGGTCACCATTTTTCTTCTTGATTTGTGTCTCAACGCTACTACTACCCTTTAGACGAATTTGAGTATACTCTTCCTCGTTAACGCATTTGAACTCTTCTTCACTGATATATAGACTTGCTATATGTTTACCATTAAGTTCCTCTTTTGAGTAACCAAGCATTGTGAAAAACTTATTATTCCCCTCTTTAATAAAATTATTGATAAGCATTCCGATACCAACAGGGGCTGTATTTAGGATACTTTGTATCTTCATCTCACTATTATTGACAGCGATTTCAACTTCTACTCTTTGGGTTATATCGCTAAAACTGATAACGACTTCTATAAGACTCCCATCATGGTCAAATACGGGATAACCATTTACCAACATCCATCTTCTAGAATTTGTCTTTTCATGGACAATTCCGACAGTCATATTTTTTACTGGACTTTTAGCTTTGAGAATTCTGTTAACGGGGTACTCTTCTAGAGGTAAAGAATCACCTTTTTCATTTAAAAATATCCAATTTGGATCTGCTGCAGTAACATTTAGCATGCTCTCATTACTTAGGTGTAGTAGTTTAGAAGCCAAGGGGTTGCTATAGATAATAGATGTATCTGAAGCATGAATGACAACGCCTACTTCCATATTGCTCAGTAGATTTTGGTACTTATGTTCTATCTTATGGATTTGGGTTGTATCTCTCCAAGAAGAGATAGAATAGATAATTTTTCCCTCTTCGTCTCGAACGGCACTGACGTTTAAATCCACATCAATTTTACTGCCATCTTTCTTTTTTAATATCAATGGAAAATCAATAACACTCCCGGTGTCAACAAATTGTTTAAAAGCTTTTTTGGCACCTTCGAGTGCATCTTCGTGATATAATTTGAAAACAGGTTGACCAATGATCTCTTCTCTTGTATATCCAGTTTTATTGAGTAGGGTATCGTTACAAATCAGTACGCTAGAATCCTTGGGAGAAACTGAGACATAAATGTCTGGAGAGTTGTTGTATAAGTCTCTGAACCTGTTTTCTGACTCCTGTAGAGCATCTTGGATGTTTTTTTGTTCGGTAATATTAGTGAAAACACACTCTGTATGTGATATCTCTCCTTTGTCATTGTAGACAATCACCCCATCAAAAGAGACATCTATAGCTTCTTCATCTTTTTTGAGCATTTTAAATTCAGCATTTGAGATACGACCAGTAGCTTTAAAAACGGCAAAATATTCTATATAGGATTTTTGAGATTTTGATGTGAGAAAACTATCAAAACCACGACCAATGACCTCTTCCTTTGTATATCCAAGGACTTCACACCATTTATCATTGACACTTAGTAAGTTTCCATGAACATCTAGGGATTGAAAAGCTTCAGGTATTTTTTCAATCATCGCTTGTAGTTTGGATTCACTTTCACGTAAAGTACGGTTTTCACGAGCCATGCGTGCTAACTCTTTTTTCTCTAAAACTGATGTTTGGCGAAGTGCTTCTATCTCAGCGCGTAGTGCATAAATAGTATCATCATTAGAATTGTTATCCATCTATAAATCCTTAATAACTTTTTCAAGATTATTTTATCCTTTTTTAGACAAAAGATAGCTCAAGGATATTTTCAATAGATGATAGAACTGTACAAGTCTTAAAAATGTGCACAAACTTGGTGCGTATGCTTATGAAGGAGAAGATGTTCCAGATCCCTACTTTTTTGGAGGATTTGATAAGGTCTTTACAATGGTGGATAACTGTGTAAAAAACCTATTTTAAAAAGAGATCTATTAATCTGCGTAGTGTCTAAAAGCCCCTTCAACACTGAGCGCACTTTTGTAGCGCGTTTGGTTGAGTCTGACAGATTTTGTTTCAAGATCACATACTGCGATACGAAAGTTGGCACCCATAACAGGCTCTACGATACAGATGATTTTTCCCTCAAACTCTCTTGTGGCATGGATATTTCCCTGTAGCTGATGGAAGAAGTATTTGGGAAAGCTCAGGGGTGTGATCTCTACGACATCTACCTTTCTTGTCTTATCTAAGGTTTGCATGATCAGTCTCGCATCTTCTAAGTCATCAAATTGAATACACCACTCATCAAAGCTCTTATTAAAATGGTTCAGATCCTCATCTAAAAATCCCCCAGCAGGAGATTGTAAGGCATAGATGTGTTTCATTTTTTTACCACCAAAAGTCCAGCAAAAACAATAAGTCCGATACCAAAAAGTGTCATCATCTGAGGAAAATTATCTCCCAAAAGATAGCCCACGAAAATAGAAAAAACGATGTTGGTGTAACTCACCGCACCAATGATACCGGCTTTAGATTCTCCATAGGCCTTGGTCATATACACTTGTGCAAGTGTCGCTGATATTCCCATCATAAAAACGTAAAACCACACTTCGATGCTTTGTGGCATCACAAACTCGGCAAAGACAAAGTCCAGTGCGCTGGGTTGGTAGTAAGGTGCTATTAACATTAAAAGCAGTGGTCCGAGTGTCCCGATACTCATAAAAGAGAGGACAATTGCGCGGGTGTCATAATACTTTTTAAGCTCACGCACTGAGGTGTATGCCAATGCAGCACCAACGCCTGAAAATATTCCGAGTAGGTCGGTTTTAGAAAATGCGAGTCCTGTTGGTTTGGTAATAAATACAATCCCGATAAAACCTATAAATACAGCTAACCACCCTATCTTAGAGAGCCTTTCATTTAAAAATATCCATGCAAAAACGGCAGTAAATATAGGCGCTGTTTTAGCAAAGGTCATGGCGTCCCCAAGAGGGATGTTGGCGATGTTGTAAAAAAATGCTAAAAGTGCGACAAAGCCCATAAATCCACGAAAGAAGAGTAAAAAAGGTTTTCCTCCTACATGCGTCATCGGTTTTTTTAAGATGGCGTAACCGATAATGACTACTCCAAAGACGTTACGAAAGAAGACAACCTCGATAGAACTCATGTATTGGCTTGAGAGTTTGGCGAAGGCACCCATGATGGCAAAGATAAAAGAGGCGATAAACATATAGAGAACGCCACGGTCGAGATTATTGATTATATTTTTCATAGTCGAATTTTACACTCTTACACTTATTTTATGGATAGGTCAAAAATGTCATATTTTGTCATAATTAATCCTTTAGAATGGCTGCTAGGAAAAAGTGATAAAAAACTAATTTAAATTTGTTACAATAGAGTTAAATTATCACTCTTTATAGATAAGGTAGATGTTATGACTGTAGATATTAAATATGTTTTAGAGTTTTCTAAAGATTTACAGATTCTGTATGTTGAAGATGATGAGATTATTAGAACGATTACAATGAAGATTTTTAAGCGTTTTTTTAAAAATATTGATACTGCTTCAGATGGAAAAGAA
>JADGDM010000051.1 GCA_016744905.1 Sulfurimonadaceae bacterium
ATCACATTTATAAAAAATTAAAGATAAACGCTCTAAAATGTCTTTATGAAAAATAAAAAAACAGATTTATATAAAGATTATGAGCCAGAAACAGTTGAATATGACCCTGAAGTAGATGGGGGAGAAGAGCATATGGAGAGAGATGAACATCTCAAAACCAAAGAGACACTCTATGATAAAATCAACAGCAAGAAAAAAGACAATCGGGGAGACAGAAGAGTAAGACGTTAATCTCAAAGAAAAAATTAAAATAACTCTAGTAAAATACTACAAATACAAACCACATAAAGATTATTTACAATGACTCTACAACAAGCCCATGATGCTTACAATAAACAAGACTACACAACTGCCTTTAATATCTACGACACTTTAGCCGAAGATGGTGATGCTATTGCTCAAACTTCTTTGGCCTTTATGCTTCAGCAAGAACAGGGCTGTAAAAAAGATGAGATGAAGATATTTTCACTTTATGAGCGCGCTGCTGCATCTAAAAGTCCTCTCGCACTTTTTAACCTAGGCATACTTTATGCCAATGGACTTGATGGGGTTAAACATGACCAGTTTAAAGCCTATGAACTGTTCCAAGAAGCTGCCGTTTTAGAAGTACCTCAAGCTCAATACGAAGTAGGACTCATGCTAGAACGTGGTCTTGGATGTCTACAAAACTTTTCAGAAGCCGCTTTTTGGTACGAAGAAGGTGCCAAGCGTGGTTCACTGGAATCATTTAACAATCTTGGTGTACTTTACCGAGAAGGTCATGGCGTTGAGCAAAATGATGAACGTTCATTCATCTGCTTCTTTAGAGCCGCCGATGGTGGTCTTCCAGAGGGTCAATTTAATCTAGGTCAGATGTATGATCAAGGTATTGGTGTGGAAGCAGACAATGACAAGGCACTTGATTTGTGTCGTAAGGCTGCGTATGGTGGTCATGAAAAAGCCAAAGCTATTATCAAGCAACATCAGCAAGATGGAAACATTGTATTTTAATATGAAGGCACTTTAATGTTTACCGGACTAATTCGTGAAATGGGCGAAGTAAAAAATTTTTCCAACAACACCCTCACTTTAAAAGCAAAACATGAGGCTAAACTCGGTGATTCTATTGCTATCAATGGCGTGTGTCTCAGTGTTACGGCAGTTCATAGCGATGGGTTTAGTGTTGAACTCTCACCTGAAACTCAAAAAACTGTTGCGATGGAAAACTGGAAAAGTCGTGTCCATATCGAACCTGCGATGATGATGGGTGATAGATTTGAGGGACATATTGTTCAAGGACATGTCGATACTATTGGAACTATTGAAAGCATTAAAAACTCAGGCAACAGTTTTGATGTGATGGTAAAAGTAGATAAAAAACATTTGCCTTATATTGTTCCTAAAGGTTCCATCACTATTGATGGGATCAGCTTAACAGTTAACGAAGTTCTTGTCGACACTTTTAGACTTACCATTATCCCAATAACCATGAAAGAGACACTTTTTGCCCTCTATAAAAAAGGTTCTCGTGTTAATGTAGAAACCGATATGTTTGCGCGCTATATCGCCCATATCATCAAGCATCAGAGCGTATCTATGTCTTGGGATGAAATCGATAATATTCACGCACAATACTAATCTTTCTAAAGTTTACTAAGGCCTATTTATGAAAAACTCTCAATTTATACTCGGTCTTGGCGCACTGGTAATTCTACTCACCTTGGCTTTCACTTTTTTAGAGATTTCTCTTTTTTATAGATTCCTTATTGGGCTTGCTTTTGGTTATGTTATGGTGCGCGCTACCATCGGTTTTGCAGGCAGTGTTAACCGTTTAAGTCGTACAGGGTCTGCACAACTCGCTAATGCCCTACTACTACTCTTTGTTATCACTGCTATATTTAATGCCTTACTCTTTTATGAAGGGACAGACGCCTACAAACTCAATCTCTATCCTATCAATCTAGGACTCATACTGGGTGGTTTGATGTTTGGCTTTGGAATGACCTTCTCAAGCTGTTGTGCCACTGGTTCTTTGACAGACTTAGCAGGTGGATTTTCACGCGCAAGTGTGACCATCATCTTTTTTAGTATCGGGGTATTTTTAGGTTATGACTTCCAAGCCAATGCGCCATTTGTTATCACCTCATGGTTTTCAAGTGCCAGCGCGCTGAGTTATAAAGGGGGTGTTTTTTTACCCGATCTCTTTTTATTTGATGGATTTAATGGCTACTTGGGTGCTGTAATATTAACCATATTACTTGCTCTCTTTTTTTCCACTTTAGCTACAAAATATGCCAATACCCTAAGCGACTTACCCGCACCAAAAACAGAAAAAAAAGTGCGTTCACTCTATGAAACTGTTTTTGTAAATAACTGGAATATGCACTTGAGTGTTGTTCTTATTGCCCTACTATTTCTAGTCCTTTTACTACTAAGTAATAAGGGTTGGAGCGCAAGTTCTACCTTTGGAAAATGGTTTGGAAAATTTTTGATGAATTTTGGATTCAGCGCGCAGAGTCTCAGTGACTACACTTCACGTTCTGTTGAATTTTTTTCTACCCCACTACTCCAAGATGCAGCAAGTTTACAAAACCTAGGGATTGTCTTAGGCGCACTCTTCTCGCTTTTACTTGCAGGCACTTTTGGGAAAAAATTTATTGATGGCTTAAAAATAAATACTCAGTGGTTTTTCATCTATGCCTTTGGTGGTTTGATTATGGGCTTTGGAACCAGACTTTCAAATGGCTGTAATGTCGGCGCACTTTACACTCCTATCGCTGAATTTTCACTCTCTGGCTGGCTCTATCTTATCGTTGTAGTCATAGGTGGATTTAGTGGTAACTGGTTTTTGAAACGATACATCTCTCCAACGTGTTCTATATAAAAGTAGTATATTTTAAGATTAAGAGTTCTTTCATATAAGCAGTGATAAGATGTTTATATGAAACTAACCACAAAAATCACAATTTTTCTTATCCTTTTAGTCTCTATTTTTACTATATCATTGATGCTTTTTGAGATTCAAGACTCCGCCAACAAACAGATATCACTTTCAAAAAAAATGTTACTTCAAGAAGCCAGTGCTCACTTTGAAAATATAGTTGTCACAAGGAGTTGGAATGCAGGCCATGGAGGACTTTACGCCAAAGCCAAAAAAGGTGAAAAACCAAACCCTTATTTAAAAAACAATACTTTACTCACAAAAGATAATGAACTACTGATAAAAATAAATCCTGCATGGATGACCCGTCAGATTTCGGAACTCTCTAATGAAAAAAGCAAGTATTACTATAAAATCACCTCCTTAAAACCTATCAACCCGCACAATAAAGCAGATAAATTTGAGACCGAGGCACTGCAATATCTAGAAAAAAATAGATCTCAAACTATCTATTACAAAATCAATCAAGACATGAGTGAATTTGATTTTTTAGGGGCACTCAATGTGAATGAATCTTGTATGGAATGTCATGCCCATCAAGGGTACAAAGTCAACGATATCAGAGGAGGCATACGCGTCTCAATCCCTACCGACATCTATCAAGTTAAAATCTCGGAAATTAAGCGTAGCGCCAAATATATGAATATTACTGTTATTGTTATTGGTTTGATTATTACACTCGGAACACTTACTGCCACACTAAATATTATTCGCAGTAAAGATGAGCTCGAACTCTTAAATAAAAACTTAGATGATAAGGTTAAAACACGCACTCGAAAACTACATGATATGCTTGAACATGAACGTTACCTCAAAGAGTTACTTAAAACCATTGCAGATGTGAACGAACTCCTTATTGGTTCATTTTCTCTTAAAAGTATCATCAAAAATAGTATTGAACGTTTAAATGACCATGCGCATTACCGTTATATATGGCTAGGTATGAAACATGACAATCTCCTAGAAGTCATAGAAAAATCAGACAAGGGTTTGGATTTTCTTCAAAACACTGTTTATGCTACAGACGTTGAGAATGTAGATAGTCATGTTCAAACGGCTGTACAAGCTATCAGTAAAAACAAAACAATAATCGAAAAAACAGATGATACAACCCAAGAGGTATTTAAACGAAGAGAAGATGATGCCTTAATTAAATACATTATTTCCTTGCCTCTAAAAAGTACTGAGAGTGAAGAAGCACTGGGCGTTATTACTATCTATAGTGACTGTAAAAATGGATTTAAAGTAGAAGAGATTAAAATGCTTGAAAACCTCTCTACAGATATCGGCCTTGCCCTACACACACTCAAACAACGTCACTCTCTTGAAGAGATGGAATTTGAAAAAATATCCAATTATGAAGAGACTATCTTAGCCTTTGTAAATATCATCGAGCAACGTGACTCCTATACTGCAGGCCATACCATTCGTGTAGCACGTTACTGTCGCTTAATCGCTACAGAGATGGGCTTTAAAGAATACGATATCGTCCGCTTGGAAAAAGCAGCCATCTTACATGACATTGGGAAAGTAGCCACACCAGATGCCATACTCCTCAAGCCAGGACGTCTGACTCCGCTAGAGTATGAACTGATTAAACAACACGCAGAAGCGGGTTATAAAATGCTCTCGCGTATTGAGATATATAAAGATCTCGCAGATATTATTCGTTATCATCATATCCGTTATGATGGGAAAGGTTATCCACGTACATCTTCGCCTGATGATGTACCAATGATGTCACATATTATGGTTCTGGCTGATGCCTTTGACGCCATGACTTCAAATCGTATCTATAAACCACGTAAAGAGGTAAGTGAGACACTAAAAGAGATGGCTGAATTTAGTGGCTCTCAGTTTCATCCAGAGGTAGTTAGAGCGGCTTTAGTAGCCCTTCAAGGCATAGAGATTGAAGACTCTAGACAGATGCCAAGCTCAGAGCTTGAAGAGCGACGTTTTTACTATTTCTTTCAAGATCAACTCACCGATACCTATAATGAAAACTATCTTAATATTGTTCTCAATGATGAGAAACGTCAACACAATAAAATCTTTGTATTGAGCATGCGTCACTTTAGTCAGTTTAATAAAAAGAATGGTTGGGATGGCGGAAATCAAATGTTAAAATTCTTTGTTCATGAATTAAAAACTATGTTTGAAACATCTATCATCTTTAGAATTCGTGGAGATAATTTTGTTATTTTACTCCAAAATGGAGAACTCAATATCGATGAGATTAATAATATCGATGAAATCTCAAAAAGTGTCATCACTATAGAAGCAAAAAGTGCGCTTCTTGAAGATGGACGAAGTTACGCCATGAATGAGATAGATATCTTTGGAGAGCATTAAGTGCTCTCTCAAAAAGCTGTCGCGCTCAAGTATGATCAAGAAGCACAAAGTGCGCCAAAGGTAGTGGCTAAAGGAAAAGGCGCTGTTGCTCAAAGTATCATAGAAAAAGCCCAAGAATATGACATCACCATCTTCAAAAACCCCGAACTCACCAACAGTCTTATCAACCTAGAAGTAGACCAAGAGATCCCACCCAAACTTTATGGAGCAGTGGTTGAGGTTTTTACTTGGTTAATGAAAAATGAGAAGACTTAAAGCGCACTGTCACTCAAGGCTTGAATTTCACTATTACAAGCTATTTTATGTTCCATATCCACTTTAACAAAAGTATTAAGTTCTGACCTTGAGGCGATGGTCGCTGTTCTATATCCTTCGCCTTCGTTAAGATAAAGTTGGAGTCCATTTTCAAACATCGCACGTCTGATTTTAAAGGCGATAGAATAGGTGGTGATAACACCATCTTCCTTGAGAAGTTCAACACAGCGTGCAAAGTACTCTTTGGTCCAGAGGATAGGATTGACGCTGGGAGAGAACGCATCTTGATAAATAATGTCAAACTTTATATCTAGTTTTTGGATGTACGCTCGTGCATCACCCACATAAAGTTCTACACTAAAGTTTTCATCTTCATAGTGACCATCACGTACCAGCGCGCTGATGATTGGTTCAAAACCTTCAAACTCTTCAGGGTAGGTAAATGATTCTAATGAAGCAATCAGTGCGCCATCAAGTTCAGGAGAGTAGATATGTACTTTTTTATTAATGTTATTTTTCTTCATATGATAAAGCGTCGCTAAGGTGTTAAAACCTAAACCAAAACAGATATCTAAAATATTTAATTCATCTTTATCATCCAGCGCGCTGAAGGCAGGAATAACGTGTTTGACTAAGGACTCATGTAATGCTCCATCTTTAGTAGAGTGGTAGTGTTCTTCATACTCCTTGGAGTAAGCCGTATAAGAACCATCTTCACTCTCTACCATTGTGTGTAAATGACTATCAAACATCGTAAACCTTTAGTATTGTAAAAATTATTCTAACACACTAACTCTTCAAAGAGAGAAGCTGTTTTCTGACTTTTTCTCACTTTTTTATATTAGTATCTCATATTAGTAAAAATCAATTCTGAAACAAGGATCCATCTATAGCAGTTATCGTACAGATGGAAGCCTAGATTATAGTGATACAACAACCTATAAATGGATAAATATAAAGCAGTAAACTAATCGCATCTAAGATACAATAAGTCATTATCTTTTATAAAGAAAAAAAATGTCTCAACAGATTAAAATATTACGTAAAATGATTATTTATTTGGTCGCATTATGGACCCTCATAGTATCTGTATTTTTAGCCAATAATCTATGGTTAAAATACAACCATGCCAATAATGGTGCCATTAATGAAGCAAAACTCTCTCTAAAAAAAGATCTTGCATTTAGAACTTGGGTTGCCTCTCATGGTGGTGTATATGTGCCTATTACTAAAGAAACACCACCCAATCCTTACCTCTCTCATATCCCAAAACGTAATATTCAAACTATAGATAAAGACAATTTCACCTTAATGAATCCCGCTTATGCACTAGCCGAACTCATGCGCAACAATGCCAATGCCTATGGAAGTAAAAATAAAATAACCAGTACTATTTTACTTAATCCTAACAATGCACCCGATAAATGGGAGAAAAAAGCCCTTAAAATTATTGAACAGAGTCGTCAGATATTTTATGAAAAACAGACCATAAAAAATCAAGAGTACATCCGACTACTTAAGCCCTTCGTCACAGAAGAAGCTTGTCTTAAATGTCACGGTTTTCAAGGCTATAAGCTTGGTGATATCCGGGGCGGAATATCTGTATCAATCAATATTGAGCCTTATTACGAAGAAGCATTAAATGAAATTAAACCTATAGTTATTCAATTTATAACTCTATGGCTCATTGGTCTTATAGGTTTGTGGTTTACACATAAACGTCTTAAGCTCTACATCAATGACAAAATCCGTGCCTATGAAGAGAATATCTATGCACTTGTAGACATGATCGAAGAACGTGACAGTTACACAGCAGGACACTCAAAAAGAGTAGCACATTACTGTGTTCTTATCGCAAAAGAGATGGGTATTGACAATGATAATCTAGACTTGCTAAGACGTGCGGCCATGCTTCATGATATTGGAAAGATATCCACACCTGACTCCATCTTACTTAAGCCAAGTCGTTTAAATAAACTTGAGTATGACATTATTCAAGAACATGTTAGTAGTGGTTATGAACTGCTGAGAAAGATAGATTTTTATGGAGAACTCTCCGAAGTCATGCGTCACCATCATGAACATTATGACGGATCAGGATATCCAAATGGGCTCAAAAATGAAGAGATTCCTCTTTTATCCCAAATCATGAGTGTGGCAGATGCCTTTGATGCTATGACCACTAACCGTATTTATAAAGGAAGGAAAGAGCTAGATGAAGCATTAGAAGAACTCCAAGAACTCTCTGGAAAACAGTTTCATCCTAAAATTGCCTACGCAGCAACCAAGGCTTTATCAAATATTAACATCCAAAATGACATCAATCAAGTTCCAAAAACAAAACTAGAGAAGGAACGTTTCTCTTATTTTTATAAAGATCATCTTACCCAAGCACATAATCCTGAATATCTTAAGTTTATATTATCTAAAAATAAAGATGAAGCATTTTTATATAAATACATTCTCAGTATAGCCTTACATAATTTTTCCAATTACAATAAAATTAGTGGTTGGGAAAATGGGAACAAAAAACTAATAGAGTTATCAGAGACGTTACAGTCAACTTTCCCAGATGACCTACTTTTTAGAATTCAAGGTGATGATTTTTTACTTATTTCTAGGAATTCGATAGATCAAAAAATTGTACAAGAGAGTTTGTATCCACACTTTGTAAATAGTTGCATTACTCTTCAATATAAAACACTAGACATTGATGCATTAAATCTTAAAAACTTAGAAGAACTCTTTTAAGAAAAAGAGATCTTATCTCGTCCTATATGTTTAGAGTGGTACAGTGCCTTGTCCGCACGGCTAATCATCTCTTCAAGACTGACATCTTGTTTAAACTCAGCAATACCAAAAGAGAGGGTAACCTTTAGATCTGATACCTTAGAGCACTTAAATGGATATTGTGAAATTGATGTCTGTATCTTTTGTAAAATAGAATGTGTATTATATTCGTTACTACTGATGAGTAAAATAAACTCCTCGCCCCCATAGCGCGCCACAATATCATACTCTCGTATATGTTCAGACAAAAGTCTTCCAATATCTCGAAGAACCTGATCCCCACACTGATGACCATAGCTGTCATTAACTTTTTTAAACCAATCAATATCGGCCATAACAATCGAAAAATCATCTCCTACGCGCACGGATTTACTAAATAAATTTTGTGCCAAGATAAAAAACTGCTTTCGATTGAAGATACCTGTTAATGCATCATGGTAAAGCTCATACTCTAATTTATCCCGCTCAATTATTGAACGGTACTTAAGAATAAATATAATAGCCAGTAGAAAAAATAGTGCTGTTAAAATCAGTATCTCTTTAAATAAAATATATTTTATTGCCTCCGAGACTCGATAGGAAACCAAATAAGCAGAAACTTTATCCCCCTTAATATTGTCAATCGGATGAAAAGCGATAATACAAACTTCATCAGTAGTTCTATTTTTTTGATAAAGTGTAAAACTGTTGCCAGTCTCTAAAGAATTTGTAATAAAAGCCTTGTTGGGTAAGATTAATTGTGCTTCACTATCTTGTAACTTTGTATGTTCCATATGATGAGACATATTATAAAGATAATTGCTATTTTCTATACTTTGATAATACTTCTCTTGAATATTGCTCTTCCAAGAGATACTTTTAAAAATGTTTTTATCTATAATAAAATGTGTATGTATCTGCGTAGCACGTCCAATATAGTCTTGAAGCTTTGTAGGTGAAAAACTTATATCAATACAGCCCAAATACTCATCTTTATAAGTATAGGGAAACACATGTCTAAAACCATGCGTTGTATAACCTTCTTCAAAGCCACTAATAGGCTGTTTAATATAATTTACATAGGTAATGCCATAACGTATGTTCGTTAAATCATCATCATACTTTTCTGGTTTATGCATACGTAAAAATGTTCTATTATTGGGTAGCACAATATGAAATTGTCGTATACCCAAAGCATATAATCGTTGATATTCTTTATGAAGGTGTTGCTCTAAGGCAACTCTTAACTGAGCACGTTCCAGATCATTTGCCTTGTGTGCTTTGCTGAAAATCTCAATAAATTTTTTATCTTTTTTAAGCATATCAAAAACATTTTTGGCAATCATATCAAAACGATCAAGCCCTTGATTGTAACTATTTTCTAACTGTTTTAACTGCTCTTTTTGTGCACCTTCCAGCTTATTAACAACTTCAGAATGAAACACCCAACTGATAAAGGAGAAAAGTAACACAAACAATAATAATAGTATAAAGATTGTTTTTGATCTCTTTTTCATAAGCTACTTTTCTATTTTAAAATATCCATAATAGTTAAAAATATCTTGCCCTTCACTTGAAAGAACATAGTTACTAAATTTTATAGCTGATCTATTTTTCAAGCCCTCTTTAGAAACGACAAAAGCTTGATTGATAGGGGTATAATATTTTTGATCAATATTAATCCAATTAATCCCCTCTTTTTGGTAAGCCCGAGGTAGGGTATTTAAGGCTGATTTTGAGAGGAATCCTATCTCATCATACCAAACAACATTATCCACTGCAGTTGAGACATCCGTTGAAAAGTGTATTTTCTGTTTAATGCCCTCATAATAGTGCATATTTTTCAGTGCTTCAATAGATGCTCGACCATAAGGAGCACTTTGAGAATTTGCAATCACAACCGCCTTAATATCTCTGTCTTTTAATATTTCAAGACCCCGCTCTTTCAAGTTACTGCTCATCGGAACCAATAAGATAAGAGAACCCTTTGTATAGATTTTAGGAGAAGTAATCGATTTTTTTGCCGTATATACTTTATTGGGATATTCCTCATCTGCTGAGAAAAAAAGGTCATACTGTACTCCAGAAAGTATTGAATGCGCAAGACCTCCAGAAGATCCATATTGCACTAACACCCTTGCTTTGGGGTATTTAACATAAAAATCTTGTATTAATTTTGGAAAGACAAATTTTAAATTACCTGCGGCAAAAATCAAAGCTGGCTTGTCATTATGGTGTTGTGCGTGAAGAGGATAAAACATAAATATAAATATAAAAACTAAGAAGCGCATAATCAACCCTTTTATAATATATACCTGATTCTAACATATCTTCAGTAAAAATCTTTTATATAACTATTTGCAACTCTTATTTATAAAGTGCTACTATATAATTATGAAAGTTATACGTACACATTTAGATGTAAGCCAAAATTATATTACTGTTGCTATTAACGACTTGGCAGTAGGTCAAGCTTTAACGCGTGATCTTTTTATTAAAAAAGATGATGCTTTTGTTATTATTATAGATATGGGTACGGTGTTAACTCCTGAACTACTCAATAAACTTACTAACCATAAAACTTTTTATCAATTAAAACACCAAAAAGCCCTCTCTTGTACGACACTCAATAAATATATTAAACATAATCAAGATGATGTCAAAAAAACAATGAACTTATTTTACAATGTCAATCAAGAGATTTTTCAAAAATTTTCAGATTCACCTAAACACGCAATAGACATAAAATGTTTACAAAAAATTGTTGACAATATTTTGTTACTGCTTCAAAATGACAACGAGTTTTTAAAAAAGGTGATCCCCCATTTTAAGAACTCTCAAGAACTCTCTTATCACAGTATTCATGTCTGTATATATGCTCTAAGCCTTGCACATAAACTGCACTTTAGTTTTGAAAAATCAGAGCAATTAGGCTTAGCTGCCATACTTCATGATGTGGGTAAAAAGAAGGTCGATGAGCTTATTCAAAATCGTCGAACTTTAAGTGTTGAAGAGTTAGATAAAGTACATCAGCATGTCAAATATAGCATCGATATTATCCAACAACATGGCATCCATGATCCATATATCATTAATGCAGTGATGCAACATCATGAACGTAACGATGGGAGTGGTTACCCCAATCAACTCCATGCCAGAGAGATTTCAGACTTTGGGGCGATTATGGCGATAGCTGATATGTTTGATGCCCTCACCAATGCAAGAGCGTACAGAGAAGGTTTTAACACCTTTGAGACTTTTACCATGCTTCTTCAAGAACAAAAAGACAATGACACACTTAAAAATGATTATCTAAAAGTATTTTTAAAATTACTGCAAAAATAACTTATCCGATAAGCTCTTTATTCTTGTAAACCACAACTTGATTTCGGCCACGCTCTTTTGCCTCATAAAGAGACTCATCAGCTTTTTTGTAAAGCAGATCTAAGGTATCGATATTGCCACTTTTACACGTAACCAAACCAATAGACAGTGTCAGAACACGCGCTGCATCATTTTTACTATGCGCAATAGCCTCTGAGATAAGAGACTCTCGAAGTCCGTTCGCCCTGAGTAATAAATCCTCATTCTCATTGTGTGTAACCAAGACTGCGAACTCCTCTCCTCCTACACGAAAAGAGAGATCACTTGCTCTTTGAAATGTCTCTTTGATCAATTTAGCAACTGTCTTAATCGCTTCATCTCCCGCTTGGTGACCATAGGTGTCGTTATAACGCTTAAAAAAATCAATGTCCATCATTAACATACTAAAACACAATCCTTCACGATTGGCTCTATTAATTTCAAGAACCCCTTGTTCATTAAAATATTTTCGATTATAAAGATCTGTCATCTCATCTGTCACAGCAATTTTTTCAAGGTTTTTCGTCATATTATTAATCTGACCTTCACGGTTTTGACTCAAAATTTTCCAACCGATAATCAATCCCAATGTAATAATAGTAGCACTCACAAAAAGTATCAACATAATTCTTATAAAAAGCTCACGCTCAAATGTAGCATCAGTGAAAAATATAAGATAACCGATATCCATCTGCTTTACATCTTTTACAAGAAGGGATGACGTATGATAGTACTTCTTATCAATCGCAAGATGCAAGTCTGTATTCATGCCAAATTCAAATAGATCTTCTAGCGTATCAGGTATAGCGATAGTATTGTAAACGATATAGTAATTATCAAATTGAGAATAATGTTCCAATCTTTCTTCTACATGCTGAGGCACATCAGTATAAATGTCCTTTTTGACAGCCATAAAAATTTCAACATCAATAACATTAGAAATAGCATTCATCATCTTATCTATCTCTTTACCTAACTCAATATATCCTATTAATTCCCCCTCTACAATCCACGGGTGTACATTACGTAAAGTGAAATTCTTTTTAATACCAAATTCAATCCCAGAAAAAGATTTTCCTAAAAGTTTGGCTTGTTTAAAAGTATATCGATCAATAATATCCGAATGGCGATCAACATCATGCACTCTTAAAATAACTTTTCCCTCGCGGTCAAGAAAATACAAGTGTGTGATATCCATTTTTTCATTTAATTTTTGATAAATTGGTTCAAGTAAAGTAAAAAGTTGTTTTTTGTCTCTATTCTTAAAAAGACGCTGTATCTCTTTATCTTTTTCAAATAATTCTATGAGAACATCTAGTGCATTGGTGCTACTCGCTATCCGATTTTGAAACTCTACTTCAAAATTAGGAACACTCATCATTTTTCGCTCTTCAATTGCCATAAACTGCAAATAGAACACTGTTAAAAAAACTGAGATAGAGACAACAACGATAGCAATACTTACAGGGATAAAAAGGTTGAGTTTATAAGACTTGGATTTCACAGCACTCTCCTAATAGTCAAAAAAGAACCATTCACGACGAATTCTCTTCTACTATCATTATGCCATGTTATAAATTAAAGACCATTACCCCACATGTGCATTTTCTTAGCCACCACCAAGTTGTAGTCTTTAAAAATGTCAATACTGTTACTGGCACGAAACTCACAGGCATCCAATGCTTCAAGATGTTCTTCGATTGTGGCCTCACCTTTTTTGGTCATGATAATTACATCACCAGTATTTGCCAGTGTGGTATAAATCGCTTTTAAGATACGGTCTTTCATCGTGTGTTGATGAAAAACATCACGAATAACGACGATATCATTATCACGTGGAAGTGAACGAAAAGGAGTGTTAAAATTGGGAACATCATGAATTTTGAGTTCTGTTTTACTCTCAAATTCAATATGCTCACCCTCGTAGCGCGCTAAGGCTAAACGTGCACTCTCGAAAGGCTCTAATTTTTGTGCAATTGCCTGACTTAATTCATCTACGTGTGTAGTGATATCTAAAACTTTGTAACCGGGTTGTGGGTTTATGAGTTCTAAAAACTCTTCTATCTCTTTATTCATATATGCATTTTAGCAGAAATTAGTGTGTACCACACCCGCCACCACAACAGCCACCAGCAGTTGAGTCACTCATTGCGATAACAAAGTCATTTTCGACTTCAAGAAGTTTGAACTCATGTTTACCACAAAAGTCATCATTCATTTTATTGCTCATTTCGATTGAGCTCATAAGTGCATCATCTTTAGAGTCAAAACTTACACCATTTTCCATGTCGCTTTTTTTAAAACAGCCACACTCTTTTTCTACAATTACTTTAAACATGATAATTCCTTATATTTTAATGACATAGTAGCGCAGCCACTTATGTTAAAAGTTGAGCCAAAAACTTAACTTTTAAATTTAAGAAAAATAACTATTTGTGATTTGCCACGGTAGGTGGAATGATGTTTCCTGAGGCTTGCATGTTTAAGGCTTCAGGATGTTTTTCATAGTGAGCGCGCACAGTATTACAGAGGTTTTGCTTCATACTGTCATCAACATAAACCACTCCACTGCCTAAGGTTTCGCACAGCGCGCTCAGTAACTCATCCTGAGGTTCAGGCATTTTTTGAATCCATGAACGTAACAGTGTCGTATCGATATGTGAAGGTATAGAACCTAAAATTCCTACATCATTTTCACTATGCACCAAGAGACCTGAAGTCGTTCCACGATCAAGTGTTAACACCTGTAGAAGATAGAGACTGTGATACGCGCGTTGCGTTTTTCTGTCTTGCTCGCTAATATCACTTTCTATACGTTTACGTACCAACTCGATATAGGTATCCACAACAGATTCCCCCATCTCGCGAGCCAGCGCGCTGTCTTTTGCAAGATCACCAGAATTAAAACCTTCAAGATAAAAATGTTCTACTCCGCGATGACGTTCTAAAACTGGAATATAAAAATATTTTAAACCTTGTGCATTTCCCTCTTCATAACAAGACAGAGAACTATCTTCGAGCATCTTTTTAAACCTTATGGCATCTTCACGATAAAAGATTGAAGGATTCAAATCTGCCATAATTCTCCAGTAACCTTTTGAATTTTTAAGCTCACTATAACTGATATGCATATGCATTGATGGCGCATGAGGGTTTTTAGGATGAATAATCGTTGAGATAGCCGTTGCAGAGTTTAAAGACTTAGAATCATCATTTTCATAGTGCACCTGTGAAAAGTTAACTGCCGCACGATTAAATACAGATTCATCACTACTAACATAACGTACACCACCGCCATTTTTGCCCTCGCTTCTAAACCACTCTACGTCTTGAAAATCAGATGATTTTCCAAAGTCGGCACTGAGTTTATTGAGCCTTTCTACAAAGTATGATTGTAGACCTTCAATCAGCTTTACTGCCGCTAGAGAAGTCTTCGTTGTTGCCATTACTCTTGTCATATTTTCTTCTTTAATAGTGATTTGATTTATCTAGGCGTATAATAACAATATAAGGCTTACAATGATGAAGTTAAATAAGAAGTATTATTACTCTTTTTCGCTATTGCTCTCATTTGTTATATTATTTTCTCTGGGTTTTAGTGTGACTACTTTTGATAAAAACAAACGCATTGACGTGATTCTAGAACACAATATGAATGATCACAAAACCCACTATAACTTTATCAACAAATCTATCCCATATCACTGCTTTGAAGATATTGGCTCAAGAGATAAACCAAAATATACATCATGGTGGAGATTTTTCACTTTATTATATTAACAATTCAAATGTTATCATTATTAGCTTTATTTCTATACTTGATCTAAAAACTCAAAAAATCACCTCTTATCTTGTCACGTACAGTGATTCCAATAAATAAAAGCTTGAAAATCGTCTTCATATGGAGACAGAAATAGAAAAAACTATTCAGAACTTTCAACTTTATCATGTCTATTTTGCAGTGATTATGTTTAATATACATTGGTTTAAAAATTAATGATAGCCATGGGCATGACATCGGGGATATTGTTTTAAAACTAAAGATCTACATCTTCCCAAAACTCATCAAAACCTAAATTCGTTTCATGGTTTTTTTCACCTAAACGCTTTTCTAAAAGTTTTTTTTCTTCGTTTATAAAGTACTGTGTCAGTGCTTCATCCATCATAACACTTGGTTCTTTATGTAAAAAATCACTATAAGAGACAACTTGTTCAATCATCTCTTCACTCAGTTCAAACTTCAACTCATTCGCCATTAGTTTTGACCTACTGTGTATTTGTTTTGGACAAAACCAGATGGAAATGATTTTGAAAATTCCAATTCAAGAGGAACATCATGCTCACGCGCACCAAAAAGAGAGATACCACTGCCCAATAAAATAGGAATAGTAGTAATCGTCATATCTGTAATTAAATTTTGATTTAAAAATGATTGGATCAATCTTCCACCATCAATATAAAGCTGTCCACACTTTGCATCTCTCAAGCGCGCTACTAAATCTTCCAGCGCGCCAGAGAACAGCTCCACACCTTCAAGTTTAATATCTTCTGATTTAAGTGTACTGCTGATAACAATAACTTTTTGACCCTCATAAGGCCATTCATCAAAAGAGAGCACCTTTTCATACGAGTTACGGCCCATGATAAGATAATCACTCATCGCCATAAAACTCTCATAACCCATATCTTCACCTATCGCTTTTTGCGATGCTTCCATCAACCAATCTATGTCGCCATCAGGGCGCGCTATAAAACCATCAAGTGAGGTAGCAATAAATACAGAGACATTCATTTTTATTCCTTAAACTGGCATATCCATTAACTCTTTAAATAAAAATGCCTCAAATATATCTTCAATAGAGCGTTGAGTATGCGCCACTAAAACCATAATCTGCTCTTCAATAAAGTTCATCACCGGCTCATAATCACCAACCACAACAAGTACCTCAATCCACTCTTTAACCTCTTCACGGGTATCAAAAAAAGTGGTGTTGTGAATACGGCCCTCGCCTACTTCAAGTAGTGCCCAAGCCTTTGCTTCAAAAATCGGTGCGAGTTTTGACTCTTCTTCATCTTTGCCGTCCATTGGAAGTAAAATAAACATGAATTATTCTCCTAAAAGTGAAGCATCTAATTTCAATGCTTCATTATCCATAATATCAATATCTTTACGGATAATCTCTTGTGCAATAGACTTTGCATCTTCAAGTGAATGCATCGCATACGTTCCACACTGATACTTATTTAACTCAGGAATATCATTTTGAGATTTTACATTTGTAACATCATGCATAGATGCAAGCCATGCATCAGCAACAACGTCTTCTTCAGGTGAACCAATCACACTCATATAAAAGCCCGTACGACAACCCATAGGAGAGAGGTCAATAATTTCTGTCTTATCTGAGTTTAAGTGATCACGCATAAAACCTGCAAAAAGATGCTCTAGCGTGTGAATTCCTTCTTGAGATAAGATATCTTCATTAGGACGTACAAAACGTAGATCAAAAACGGTAAGTTCATCACCATGAGGTGTTTTCATCCCCTTAGCTCTTCTAACTGCAGGTGCTGGCATAATAGTGTGGTCTACTGTAAAACTGTCTAATAATGGCATGGATATTCCTTATAAATATACTTTAATGAATGAATTTTACTGTGTTACTTTTAATATTTCCCCACCTAAATAGACTAAAGGACATCTCTTACTTATTCTCATCATTCTATTTCTTCTTCGTTATAATCTATAAAGGCATTAGCAATTCCCAATGTACGTTTAATAAACATAAAAAATGGATGTTCTACCCCAACCACACGTAAATTCTTCCATATCTTTTAGGCTTCTCATTTATTATGAAGTTGTTTTATCGGTTTTTGTATAAACAGGTTGTTAGGATATAAGATAATATCTCCATTATCATCAATGATTTCAATATAGAATAGAGCAATCTCTACGATTTTACCCTCAACAGAGTGATCACTATCTAGTATTTGTATTCTATCTCCAACTCTAGCAGGAAAGGAGAAAAAAATAACAATACTTGCAGTAATATTACTCAAAATTGACCACTGTGCGAACAGTGCAACACCAACAACTGTAAAAATAGAAGAGGCAAATATCAAAATTCCGCTAAGACTCATACTCCATATTATGGCGAGTAAAAACAGTGATCCCAATATCATTAAAAATGATAGAAACTTTGCAACATAAAAAGTACGTTTGATACTGACATTTTTTCCTCGGCCTAACTTATTTAAAAAAAAGTGCATAGATTTTAAACTGACGACACTGCCTAAAACAAGTAAAATTGTTAATACTATTGAATTATTCATATCTATTCCTCTAAACTTTTTTTAATTTTCACTCAACATTAGAACGCCATCGAAAAAATGAAGCAATTGCAATAGCCAATAAAATAAGCATCAATGCAACTGCGAATAATGTACCACTTTCTCCTGTTGATAATGGCAAGCCACTTGTATTCATACCAAAAAAACCAACGATTAAGTTTAAAGGTAAAAAGACAGAAGAAATAATAGTTAATATATAGATCAATTTATTCATTTTTTCATTGGTACGTGTATTGTAAAAGCTGTATATGTAATCTAACTTTGAAAGCTGTAGCGTTGCACTCCGATGTAGACGTTCTATATGCTCATGTAAGTCTGTGTAACTGGTAATAGGAAAATCTTCTACCTCCTTGTAAGCATCTAACATTTCATTTGTGGATTCTGAAGCACGTATCAATAAATGTTCTATCCGTAAAATATCTCGTTTAAGTTCTAGCCAATTTGGCATGAATTCATTTGAGGTACTGTTATTATATAAGCTCTCTTCCATCTCTACTGTTAGGTTTTGATAAACAAGAAATGATTTAAGTAGATGATCAACCATTTTATTTAATATTTTATGCGGACTTAAAAAAAGATTTTCCAAGGGTTGAAAAGTTTGTTCTTCGCTATTATAAAGATAACTTTTATCTTCTGTTAATATAAAACCAACAGAGCTTAATGTAATATCATTTTTGATTTTTGGCAAACGCAAGATAAAAATACAATAACGCTCATTTTCATCAAAAAGTGATGGATGACCTTCATTACATAAATCTTCTAAATGTAGCGGATCTATTAAAATATCGATGTTTTCATTTTTCATTTGATTTAGCCTTTGACGCTTTTAAAAATATCTTATCTTCTTCACTATATGTTTTTAAGAGATTCAGTGCAATCTCACCACGTTTTTTTGAAACAAGTTTATAGTTACATTGATAAGAGATAAGCAGTATCACCGCTGTTTTTAGAGTATTAAGTGTAAATGTGAGCTTATACTCAAAATCCATCTTATCAAAGACCTCTGAAGTGACTTGCTCTATCAGAGTAAAATCACTTTCTAAGCTCACTTCAAACTCTAAAAGGTCACTAATCAATCCATCTTTTTTTCTTGAATAGTTGTAAAAGACCTTCGTAAAGATATAGCTATTAGGTAGATAAATAGTACGCCCAACATTTTTCACTTCTTTAACGTTACTGTAGTCTTCAATCTCATTAAGTTTAATCTTCATAAAAGAGATATCGGTAATATCTCCAATCATATGTTTGGTTTCAAATTGCACCATAATACGATCTCCAACACGTATAATATTACTAAAAAAGATATATATTGAGCCTACAAAATTTAAAATCACTTCCCTCAGAGCAATCGTTAATCCCACCGCAACAACACTTAAAAAAGTAATAACATAAACAATATCTTCTAAATATCGAGTAAGTAAAAAAAGTAGTACACTAAAGATAAAAGCAATGACTAATAATCTTTGTATAATACTTCCATCCCCTAATTTAAGTATTTTTCTCTCAATAAAATGAGTAAAAATAGAAAGCGTTTTATAAAAAATATAGAAACTGAGTAATATGATAAAAGTGACTAGATGCTTATGCAAATAGTCACTTTTATACTCAATATATTTTGATTTCAACTCATCTTTATTATCTAAAAGATTCAGATAGGTTTTGTCGATATTTTCTTTAAACTCTTCAAAGTAGACAATATCTTTCATAGAAACAGATTTACTTTTATTCTTTTTGTAATAGTTTTTTAGTATGGAAGTAGCAAGATAATACTCATTTTTTAAAATTATATATTTTTCAATTAACTTATCCAGTTTCTTCTCAGACTTAGAGCTTACGTAATCATAGATTGTAATTTCTGGAATCTCATAAATCCAACCACCATAAATTGCCATAACCAA
>JADGDM010000052.1 GCA_016744905.1 Sulfurimonadaceae bacterium
CTTCTTTTTTATCTTCACAAGCACTTAAAGTTAATAGTATGATAAAAGAGATTGTGAATTTATGTAGTTTTAAAAATGTCATAAATAATTATAACATAAAAAAATATTTACAAATACACTTTAAGAGAGTCTTAAAGTGTAAAAAGAAGATTATTTAGATTTCACACTTGTTGGTAATTGTACATAGTGGGCAAAAATTGATTGCACCAGCGATTAATGGTACTGCTCCTAAAAAGAAGTAGGGATTTAATGAAAAAATTCCATAACTGATTAATCCAAATCCTAAAATCACTCTTATTGGTCTACATGCTTCTCTTATTTTATTAAAGTTCATTAATATTCCTTATCTTTTTAATTGTTTGAGATTATATGTATCTAAAGTGAAAAAATAATGAAAAGCAGTACTTTTACGTCCCTTTAAACACCCACACAATATAATCACGTAATTATATAATTTGAGGATTTTTTATGGGTAGAGCGTTTGAATATCGTAAGGCAGCAAAAGAGAAGCGTTGGGGAAATATGTCAAAAATATTTCCAAAATTGGGTAAAGCTATTGAGAAAGCGGCAAAAGAGGGTGGTGGAGAGCCGGATATGAATCCAAAACTTCGTACTGCGATTTTAAATGCTAAAGCTGAAAATATGCCAAAAGACAATATTGAAGCAGCCATCAAGCGCGCCACAGGTAAGGATGCTAAAGATTTATTAGAAGTAAATTTTGAAGCAAAAGCACCTCATGGTATTCAGCTTTTTATAGAAACAATGACAGATAACAACACGCGCACTGTAGCCAATGTAAAAGCAACCGTTAATAAAAATGGTGGTGAACTTCTAAACAAGGGCGCACTAGAGTTTATGTTCTCTCGTAAAGCCATCTTTGAATTTAAGATGCCTGAAGGTATGGATGTTGAAGAGTTGGAGTTAGAACTTATCGATGCGGGTCTTGAAGAGATTGAAGATCATGAAGGTGACTGTATGGTTACTTCAGCGTATACTGACTTTGGAAACTTAAGTGCTAAATTTGATGAGATGAAGATAGAGTTAACAAAAGCAGTTTTAGAACATGTTGCCAATGTTCCTCACGAGATCACGGAAGCACAACAAGCTGATATCGATGTAATTATCAATAAACTAGAAGATGATGAAGATGTTCAACATGTCTTCACAAACATAGGTTAAGTATTGTCTAAAATAGCAGTCTGTATTATGAGTGGGGGAATGGATTCTACCCTCTCTGCATGGATGATGAAAGCACAAGGCTTTGATATCGTTGCGGTTCACTTTAACTATGGACAGCGTACAGAAGCTAAAGAACTCGATGCCTATAGAAAGATAACCCAAGAACTCGGCGTAATTGACTCTTATGAAATTGATCTGGACTTTTTTAAACAAATTGGAGCCAGCGCGCTGACAGATAAAAATATTGATGTTCCAACGGGTGGTGTAGAAGAGGGTGTTCCTTCAACCTACGTTCCATTTAGAAATGGAATCTTTTTAAGTACTGCTTCTGCGGTTGCTGAAAAACATGGTGCGAGCGCGCTGAGTATCGGTGTGGTTGAAGAAGACAGCAGTGGATATCCTGATTGTCGTGAAAACTTTATTGATGCCTTTGAGCGCGCTGTAAACCTTGGAACTAAGGATGAAACGAACCTTAAGATCGAAAGACCTCTGGTACATCTTAAAAAGAGTGAGATTGTAAAAGAAGCACTTCAATACAGTGTTCCTTTGCATCTTACTTGGAGTTGTTACTCGAATGAAGAAGCGGCTTGCGGTGTTTGCGACAGCTGTCGTCTACGTCTTAATGGTTTTATGATAGCAGGAATTGAAGATCCTATAAAGTATGAAACCCGTCTTTAATTACGAACACTTTGCTGTCACACATATCGAGAACAGACGTCTTAAAAACATCTCTATCCTTATCAAAACGGATGGAGAAGTTGTCCTCAAATCCCCACGAACCTCTCACAGTGAACTCAGAAGATTATTAGACTCCAAACGCGCTTGGATTGAACGTAAGAGAGATGCTTTACTGCTTATCAAACGCGCACGTTTTGGTGAAGAGTTGGAGTTTTTTGGAGAGATTATCTCTCTTTCTGAGCTGAGCACATTACAAAAAAAAATAGAGAAAAGCAGTTCAGATATTCACACTCAAAAAATTACAGATGATTTTTATAAAAAAGAGGCGCAAGCGTATCTGCCTGCACGTGTTGAACACTTCTCAGCCCTGATGAATTTACATCCCAGCGCACTTAAATTTCGAAAGATGAAAAGACGTTGGGGTTCATGTAGTTCTCAAGGCATCATCACCTTTAACTCATATCTTTTAAAAGCCTCTGTTGAACAGATAGACTATGTTGTTATCCATGAGTTGGCACATTTAAAACAGATGAATCACTCTAAGAAGTTTTATAGTGTGATTGAGAGCATCTTGCCACACTATAAAGAGGTAGAAAAAGGCTTATCTAAGGTTTTGATATATTAAGCTCTTTAAGTGCTTTTAAGTCGCAGTGTGGGAAGTAAATATTTTCTTGCTGTTCCAGCGCGCTGTCTAATTTAAAAGCTTCCTCTTTTTTAAACATTTCAGGGCCAACATATCGATAACGGCTTGATGGATTCCATAACATCCAACCACTTGCATTCGCATCTTCCGAAGCATCTATCTGCTCTTTAATTTCTTTAGCGCGATAAAAACGTTTATTAGGACCATAATCTTTAAACGCTTGTAACCAAGGACGAATACGCAGTGGCTCTATACGATCATGCATCTCTAAGATACTTTTATGCACAACATCATAATTATGTAAGGTTGGATCGGCAAAGCCTACATTCCCTCTTGAAAAACCAGAAGGATAAAGCATAGGAGAGAGGTAGTCAACATTTTTTTCTAACTCTTCAACTCTTTGACCAATGTTTGTGTCTGTATAATTCCAGGCGATATAACCATAGGTATCGACTGAAATAAAAGTTCCATACTTACGGAGTTGTGCCTTGGCCTTAGATAAAAAACTGTTAACAGCTCCTACACGCATAGTCTCATCACATGCTTTAGTATAACACAAACCAGAGCGCGCTGGAAAACGGATGTAGTCAAAATTAACTTCATCAAATCCCATTTTAGCAGCGTCTTTAGCAATGTCCAATACATACTGATGTGTTGCCTCATTGGAAGGATCCATCCAAGCCAATTTTTGATGATTGCGCCATAGTGTCCCATTTTCATCTGCTTTGATGGCAAACTTTGGATAATGTTGCGCTCTTAAATCATCTTTAAAAACAACAATACGTGCGATAAGATAAACATCTTTGTCTTTAAGACTTTTGATATAACTCTCTATATCTTTAATGGTACGTTGATGAAAGGCACCCATTTTATTGGCAACAGAAACAGAAGTTTTGTATGAAGTGATTCCCGTCTCGTTTTTAACATCAATAATCAGTGCATTAATCGGCGTAGTCTCAATATGATTCAACAAACGTTTATATGTTTTACTTCTTGGACTGGCTCCCCAGTGAGAGAGGTAGAGTGCTTTAACATCAAAACGCTCGAGTAAAATTTCACTGCTATTAACATCAATACTTTTTAATTTATATCCAGGCAATTTAACCAAGAGTGTTGATGATGTAGTATTTAAGTCAAAAGAACCATTAATATCACTGTAGACAGAGATCTCTTCATCAATAATTTGTACATTTTTCAAAGGCTCATGGGTCTTTGAATCCAGTACTACAGAGTTAAAGCTCGCAAACAGTAAAGAAGGTAGAAGAAAAATAAGTAATTTCAATAATAATCCATAAAAAAAAGTGTATAATTGCAAAAATGAGATTATAGCGAGCCAACCTTTTGAATAGAAGAAATTTCTTTACTTTTTTATCAACTTCAGCTGCAGCCTACGCCATTCCTACGCGTCTGCCATTTGAAGAACTCAAGCACTTTAACTGCTCAAACCTTTTTGAAGAGAAAAAGAGTGCAGAAGTCAGACTTCATGGAAGTGAATTTGAAGCCTATAAACAACTCTCCAGCAAGATTAAATCTGTAAAAAGTATTGTTGGATATGGTCATTTTAACCTTATTGGTTTTGATGAGATGTTACGCGTTGGAAAAAACTACTCCAAAGTCGGTACCTTTACACCCCAAGAGATAGCACTTTATGAATCAATCTTTTATGAAAGTGCATCAAAATATG
This sequence comes from Sulfurimonadaceae bacterium, assembly GCA_016744905.1. Classification (GTDB taxonomy): domain Bacteria; phylum Campylobacterota; class Campylobacteria; order Campylobacterales; family Sulfurimonadaceae; genus BB10. Next base: position 4,185 of record JADGDM010000052.1, read on the forward strand.
GTTTCTATGGTGAAAAAGTTCTTGCCAATGTTACGGATGAAATTAAAAAGTCTGATACTGTAAAAATTCCTCGAACAGGGCATTATCTTTTTAAAACTGATTCAGTGGATATGTACGAAAAGATACGTAAAGAAGTAGGGCATAACATTATATTGACCTCAGGCGTTCGTGGAATTACAAAACAGATGGATCTCTTTTTAACAAAGATTGTTCGTTCTTATGGAAATATCTCTATCGCCTCACGTTCACTGGCACCGGCTGGATACTCTTTTCATGGGATAGGGGACTTTGATGTAGGGAAAGTAGGATTTGGTTATAAAAACTTTACGTCTGAATTTGCCCATACAGACGAGTTTAAACGACTAATTGATACAGGATACGTCAACATCCGTTATACCAAAGACAATCCATTTGGGGTTCGGTATGAACCCTGGCATATTAAAGTAACTTAATACCAAAAGTACTTTTACTTGCGTGCTGCGTAAAGAGACTCTTTATGTTTGTACATGAGTGCATCTGCCAACTCGATAATATCTCTAAAAATATCATCTTTATTATATTCACATCCACCATAAGAAAAGTCTAAAAACAGGGTCTCTCCATTAGGAGATTTAATATTTTTAGAGTTCAAATCTAAACGTGTTTTTTCAATTCTTTTTAAAACAATTTCTTTACTTAGTGATGACATAATAAGAAACTCATCTCCGCCATAACGAACAACAATATCCTCGCTGAAAACCTTAGAAATAAATCCAGCCATATACAGTAATACTTTATCGCCAATAACATGACCATGGTCGTCATTAATCAGTTTAAAACCATTAATATCAATAAATACTACTGTACCACTGTCTTTAAATTGACCATTTTCTAAAAATTGTTCAGCCAACCAAGTGCGATTCTTTTGCTTAGTTAAGGTGTCTGTATAAAGTCGAGATTGTAATTTATTTAGTCTCTTTTCCATCTCATTCATACGTTCAACAATTTTATCCAGCGCATCTAAATTTTGTTCTTTAATAGCTGTTTTAGCCTGGGAACTAGACTCTTGCAACATAGTGATATTTTGACGGGTATCTTTCATATACTCAGACGCTTCTTGGAGTTTTTCTTCTGCCATTTCAGCTATGATTTCATCAAGATTCTCTTCTAAATCCATCTCTTTCGCAAATTTATCAAAAGACTCTTTATACATAGAAGGTAAAACAATTTGCTTTTTCATAATCTCTTGCATTACTACGTCAGTAAGATCAGTTAATGTTTTCACTATTTATTTCCTTTGGTACTATTTTGTAATTAACGCATATTGAGATAGTCTTTAAGACTAACATCACTCCAAGCAATAGACTTTTTTAAATAAGCACTGGCATTTTCATATACACGCTTAAAATCACCACTCTTCATACTCTGTTCTTGAACTACTTTTTCTAAAGCTATTTTAGCGGCACTGATAACATCTTTGGGATAAGACTCAATCTTAATACCCAGTTCTTCTATTTTTTCCATAGCCATGGTGTTTTGTGCATGAAAATTATAGGTCATATTGGCATTCATTTCACTGCTAGACACTTCTAAAATAGATTTATGTTCATTTGGTAGTTTATCCCAGAAAGCCTTGTTAAACGTTAATTCTAGAACAGAACCTGGCTCGTGCCATCCAGAGTAATAATATTGAGCTACTCTATAAAAGCCCATTTTGAGGTCTAATGCAGGTCCAACCCACTCTGTTGCGTCAATAACACCACGCTCTAAAGAAGTATATATCTCACCCGCAGGTAAAAGAATAGGATTCACTCCCATCTTAGAAAAGACCTCTCCACCAAGACCTGGAACGCGCATCTTTAAACCTTGCATATCCTCCAGTGAGTTAATCTTCTTTCTAAACCAACCACCCATCTGAATATTGGTGTTTCCACCAAGGAGAGGATGTAAATTATGCTTGGCATAAAGTTCACGCCAGAGTGTTAGCCCATCACCATAAATCATCCAAGAGTTAATCTCTTCAGCCGTAAATCCAAAAGGTACACCTGAAAAAAGCGAAAAAGCAGGATTTTTTCCCTTCCAATAATAAGGTCCTGAGTGAAAGGCATCGATCTGTGAACTACTCGCCGCATCAAAAACAGCCAAGGCGGGAATCAATGTATTTTTAGGATAAAGCTTAATCTCTATAGACCCTGAACTACACATTTCAACGCGTTTCACAAACTCCTCAACACCTTCACCCATAATAGGGAAATGAGCCGGCCAAGAAGTAGCCAAACGAATCACAGTTTTTCTATTTTTATTCACGTTAAATGATTTATTATTCTCATTTTTTTGAGGATGCTTAGAGTAGTCAATGGCTTGACGATCAGACTCATTACAGCCACCCAGTGCGAGCGCACTGGTCGTCAGTGTTGCAGAACTTAGAAAATCTCTTCTATTCATTATTTGTAGTCCTTAAATCAATGTCAGTTGTTGTTTTGGTCGGTGTCGCTCTTTTACAAGGTTTAGTAAACTTTTATCTTTTTCTGCAATCAAAGCAAAATGGAACTGCTCATTAATTAAAATATCTAAAATTTCTTCTTCACTTTCATACGCAAAAATATTAATGTCATCTTCTAAGTCACGCGCTTTTACACGAGGAACAATATAGATAATTTTAGCCCAAGATGCTTGTGCATTTAAAAAGTTAATCTGTGTACTGATTAATTCAAAAGAGGGTTCAAAAATCAATACCTTATTACTCGCTCCAAAATCTTTAGACTGTAATTTTGAATCCGTAAAAACTGGTTTAAAATGTTCTAGCGAAGAGAAGTCTTTCAGTGAAAATATTATATTTTCACTTTTATAAAACTGGAACAGTAGCTCTAAAAATGGGATGAAAAATGGAGAAAGCAGTTGCCTCTCGTAAAAAACATTATCATAAATAAAAGAGGTCTCAAATAGAGTCTGCTCGATGATATTAATATGTTCCGTTGCAATTTTAACAAAGGGTTTAATATTAACAAACAAATCTTCTTTGATACAGCTACTGTTAAAAAGGACGGTAGAACCTACTTCGACCTCATGAAGTTTATTATAACTGTTACGTAAGCTGGATTCAGTTACCACTATTTTAGAGTTTGTTTGAATTTTTGATGCCAACTCTAAGGTGATCAGATCGCAATCATAGGCTGTAACATCTCTATCTATAAGATGAAAACGAAGTAGGCGAAGTAGGGCATCTTCAACACTTTCAACTTGCATCCAAGCAATTTCGGTATCACTAATTTGTTGAGTATTTTCAAAAATTATGCCATAGGCACCTTGAGCAATAGCTTGAGGAATATCGCTATTTTTATACGCAATAAAGAGATCTCCACGGCGCACTTTTTTAAGTTCGAAACAGATGGTGTCGAACAATTCAATGGAAGGCTTATTTAAAAGCTTAGCATTAATAAGTGCGAGTGTATTCTCTAGTCTCATCCAACCCCTGCGCCTGCCTTTCTTGGATTTTCTGGTCTTACTAAACAAAGACCATTTTCATCCTTAGCAGCAAGAAGCATTCCCTCAGAGAGCATTCCCATCAGTTTTGCTGGTTTTAAATTCGCTACCACACAAGCTTGAGTATTAATAAGTGACTCAGCACTATAGTAGTCTTTAATTCCCGCAACTATCTGACGAGGATTTTCTTCACCCACATCGACTTGAAGTTTAAGTAGTTTTTTACTTTTAGGAACTTCCTCCGCTTCGATAATCGTACCAATTTTTAAAGAAGTTTCGAAAAATTGACCAATAGTAATCAGACCTACTTCATCTTCTGTAGTAGTTTCCTCTTTTGGTGCTTTTTTATCTTTTTTAGGCTTTTCTTCTTTGGTCTCTTCTATCATCGCTTTTGGTGCTTCTTCCATTAAAGGTTCTTCAACGCGTGGAAATAGTGCAGGTACTTTTTGAATGGTAAAAGTATCTAAGAGTGCATCGTCTTTAATAAACTTGTTATAAGACTCCGTGTTAATTTCAAATCCTAACGCACCAGCGATGGTATTGGTAGTATCTGGCATAACAGGATGTAAAAGAATAGAAGCTTTTGCCAAAATATTTGCGATTAATGCAACAGTCGCTAAGGCTTCATCTTTTCTATCTTCTTTCATCTTTACCCAAGGTGCATGATCTTCAATAGCCTTATTTCCAATACTAAATAATTTCCACAACTCTTCAAGATAACGATGTGTTTGGATTTCCGTTAAAAATCTCTCCACACTAGACGTCACTAGTAACATCTCTTCAAGCTCTTTAGAATGGTACTTTTTAACATCGACACTGTCAATTACATATTCAGAGTATTTTCCACTCATACCGATGATACGGTTAAGAAGGTTTCCTAAATCATTACTCAAATCAGAGTTGATACGGTCAATCAAAGCGCGCTGAGAAAAATCACCATCTTGTCCAAAAGGAACTTCACGTAACATGAAGTAGCGAAAACGCTCTAAACCATAAGCTGCTGCAACTGCTTTAGGGTCAACTACATTCCCTTTTGATTTTGACATTTTTTCGCCATCACGTGTCCACCAACCATGCGCTGCAATATGACGAGGCATTGGAAGATCCAGACTCATTAAAAATGCTGGCCAATAGATGGCATGAAAACGTAAGATATCTTTTCCTACAAAGTGTGTTGCATTAGAGAAAAAGTCCATATTTTTCTCATCATCACCATAACCCAGTGCAGTGATGTAGTTTAGAAGGGCATCAAGCCAAACATACATAACATGTTTATCATCATTACAACTTTTAGGAAGTGGCACACCCCATGTAAAACTTGTGCGTGTTACAGACAAATCATGAAGACCATTGGAAACAAAGTTTTTTACTTCATTTTTACGTGAGCGTGGAAGAATAAAATCTTCTTGTGACTCATAAAGATCTAAAAGTGGTTTTTCATACTTGGAAAGTTTAAAAAAATAACTCTCTTCTTTAACAATGTCCGTTGGGCGTCCACAATCAGGACAAAACTCACCATCAACCAACTGAGACTCAGGAAAGAAAGTTTCACAAGGAATACAGTAATGACCTTCATAATCACCTTTATAAATATCACCCTTAGCCAGCATCTTCTCAAATGCCTGTTGAACACCTATTTGATGGTCTGCATCTGTTGTACGAATAAATTTATCATAAGAGATATCAAAACCATCCCATAAGTTTTTAAACGTGGCACTGATCTCATTGGCAAACTCTTGACTTGATTTACCATTTTGCTTAGCAGACTCTTCAATTTTTTGGCCATGCTCATCTGTCCCTGTTAAAAAGTAAGTTTCATTACCAATTAATCTAGAGTAGCGCGCCAGTGCGTCTGTAATAAAAGTCGTGTAGGCATGTCCGATATGCGCTTCACCATTTACATAATAGATAGGGGTAGTTAAGTAATTTTTCATATTTTATTCTCTCTCATTAAAATTCAAATCCGCCGATTTCGCCTTTAGACATACTCTCATAAACGGTTCTTACATACATGGTTCTCAATTCACACTCTAAGTAGAGTTCACATTTAGAACAAGATTTTAGATTTTTCTCTGCTTGACATGCTTGAAGTTTGATAATAGCTTCATCAACGCGACGCTCAAATTCAGTTGGCGCGCTATTGGGCTCCATAAACTTCTTTTACGCGTGCGATTTCATATTTAGATCCAAAGAAACATGGGGTTGTATCATGAATATGTTTTGCATCCATGGTAAGAAGGTCATTAACCCCATCACATTGATCACCACCCGCTGCTTTAAAGATGTGTGCAAATGGGTGTGCCTCATACAACATACGAAGTTTACCATCTGGTTTGTCACTGGTGCTTGGATAAGAAAAAAGTCCACCACCTTTAAGTAGTATCTGGTGAAGGTCAGGAACCATACCCCCAGAGTAACGTAGACGGTAACCTTCTTGAAAAAGTCCATCTATCATCTCTTTGTGAAAAGGAGGCCAGTTTTGTTGTGTACCACCGGGTGCATTGAGTTTTCCCTTCTCTTTAAGTTCGATGTTTTTAACAAACTCAAACTCTCCATTTTGAAGTAAAAAGAATTGAACCACACCATCTTTTGCATACACAAGTTCTGTACGTGGTCCATAAACAACGTAACATGAAACGATAAGATTTTTAACATCAAAACTACCATCATAGATTCCAAATATAGATCCAACACTCAGGTTTACATCAATCAGTGATGAACCATCAAGCGGATCAAAGGCAACAAAGTACTGTCCATCTCTGTTTAACAAGGTCTCCTTCTCTTTCTCTTCACTAACAAGGGTATTGATAGAAAGTGCTTTTGAAAATTCTTCTTCACAGATCAAATCACACTGAATATCCAGTTGTAACTGTGTATCACCTGTAGCGTTTTGTTGTTGCGAATAACCAATATCTTTTGTGTCAATTGCTTTTTTTATTCTAATCGCACTTTTTTGAATCGCATCTAAAATATTATCCATCTTTAAACTTCCTTCGCGTTTTTAATTATCCACTCAATAACATCATCTTCGTTATTAAGATCTAATATATCTATATCTTTAGGTAAGACACAACAGTTCATATCGACACTATCATCAACAGCCAATGCGTTCATAAAAGGGATGTAATCTTCATCAATAGAGTTTCTAAAGATGCTGATACGAGGTAATGGAAGATTTTTAAGACCTTCTACCAATAAAAAGTCAAACGAATCAAACATCTCAATCATACGATCTAATTCAGCTTGTTTTTTTGAGAAGTAGGTTGTCCGTGTAGGTGAGGTCACTATAACCTCTGCACCCGTGTCACTAAACTTATAACTATCTTTACCTGGTACATCAAAACGTGCTTTATCTTTTGGATCATGTTTAATAATGGCAACTTCTTTTCCATGTTCATGAATAAGTTTACGCGCTACTTTTAAAATAAGTGTCGTTTTACCGCTGTTAGAGGGGCCAGTAAATGCTACTGCAAATCTTTTTTTCAAATTATTTTCCATATTTTTATAATAGAGATTATAGTTAATAGTCGCTAATATTTCGTTTAAGAATAAATCGAGAAAACTAAAGAGGTTAAAAATGTTAAAAAGTAGGGCATTAACAATAGGTTTGGGGGCAGTACTTTCACTGGCATCATGCTCAAACAGCGCCTACCAACACTTTGACTTTTCAAAGGAAAACGAACGCGCTGCTTCTAATCTACAAGTTGCAAGAATTGTTGATAATAATCTTACGCAGGCATATATTGGAATGGTTTATCTGAATAAAACTGATAAAGAAAATTATTTTGATCAAGAGTATTTTCTTCTCTCATTTTACTATCCAAAAGAGGGAAACAATAGTGATTTTAATATCACCTTAAATGGACAAGAAGCACAGTATAGTGAAAAGCTTACTCATGAAGACAACCTCAGTAAACTTTTTCCTCTTCAAATGAAATGGAATCACTACTATTATCTTATGTTTCCTACACAAACTACTTCTGCGCTAAAGCTCTCTTTCGAAAATAGTCACTCTCAAAAGGCGGTAATAACCTATCAAAAAGAGTATGAATAGAAATTCTCTGTCCTAGTATACGCTTATACATGACGTAATTAGAAAGTACTTTTTTGCCATACTCACGACTCTCTGTATTGGCAATCATCTCCATACTCATAAATGGTTCATAAGGACCTTCTGTAAAAGTATTATCTAAAAGTAACCTTTTTGTAAAACCCATTCCGCCATTGTAAGCATAGGCAATAAAGAGAGGATGAAAGAGATATTTTTCTAAATAAGCGATATGTTTAGTCGCATATTTAATATTTCTCTCTGGCTCAAACATATCATTTAAACTTTCCATCTTATCATCCATTTTTTTATCTAATATCTTGACTAAAAATGGCATCATCTGCATCAAACCCAATGCATAAGAGCGTGAAAGTGCTGCGGGAATAAAATGACTCTCTTGACGCATCAAGGAGAGCATCGTAGCGCGCTGGTCTACATTTAAATCTTTCATATACTCTTGATAAGGGAGGATGAAATTGTGTTGCATATATCCTGAGGCACGTTCAACAATAAAGGCCTTGACTGGAAGCTCTTCAGGTGCGTTATAGTCGGATGCTAACAGATAGAGTCTCTCTTTGGGTGTGGCCTTAATATTAGTTAATATTTCATTCCATTTAAAAGGATCACTCAGCGCGCCGGCCTTTTTATATCTGTCTTCATTTAAAGTAATGAAATAGTTGGTATATATCTTGTGAAACTCTTCTGCAGCGTACAATGTATAGACATTAATGTCAACTTGTTCCGAGAGTTTTTTAAGGATATTTTTATCTTTTAAAGCTTGATACTGCCAAAAACTTGCCTTATCTTTTTGGTGTCTGAAGTAGGCCTTATTTTTCGACTTTTCAAAAAGATTGTACGCCTGTCTATTTTTCCCTAAATTCAGTGCATTAAGTCCCAAAAAAAAGAGCGTTTGAGCAGAGAGTTTATCATTTTGTAAACTCAATAAAGAGCTATGAATATGAGATAATTTTTTATCCGTTACACTGAGTTTTACGAACTGAGAAAATGCCCAGTTAGTTGAAAGTTTTTCTATAAATTCAGGACTCAGAGATTGATTAAATTTTGTACGACGATAATCTTTACCCGCACCATTATAAATACGCAGGTACTCTTTATATGTCTGCATATCAGAACTTTTCAAGTCTGTATCTTTAAACATCATTTTTGTCCAAGAATAAGCTTTAAATGGACTCAGTTGATTGGCATAATATTTCTGCTTTTCAAGTGAAAGTTTAGAAAATTTATAAGGACTCATCGAAAGACGTATACAGTCTACATCGCGTACATCACTATCTTGAAACTCTTTTAAAGAGTAACGCATACATTTTGAAGTATATTGAACTTCTTTGTGTGCACTTTTTTTAGCGTAAGTTAAAAAAAGTTTACGATTGACATCTTTAATTTGGTAAAAAGCGAGATCTGCTTGATCTGATGATATATCTTGTTGAAGGTATTGCCAGATGAGAAAGTTTTTAGCACGACTCGGTGCTTTGTCATTAATATCACTCAAGCTCAGCGCGCTGGCACTGATACTAATGGCTAAAAGGAGACTTAAAAGTCTCATATCGCCTGAGCTAAGGCCGTAATAACATTAACCAATAAAACATCCGCAATTTGCAAACCAACAATAATCATCAAAGGCGCCAAATCGATACCATTAAATACAGTAGGGACATATTTACGTAAGTAAGCATAAGCAGGCTCACTTAAACGATATAGCATTTGGATGATAGGATTATTAGGATCAGGACGTACCCATGAAAGTAGGGCCGCAATAATAATAATCCAAATGTAAACAGTAATAAGCATATGAGCTATGCTACCTAGACCAACGATGATGTTTGATAAAGGAGACATTATTTAATTACCTCCATAAGGACATCTTTTAAACCATTATATATGGCTGACAGATCCGGACCATTTTCTGTACCCGTTAAGACAAAACGAAGAGGTTTTAAAAAATCTTCACCTTTTAATCCTGTCTCAGTCATTACATATTTTTCAAATTCAGAATAACCTTCAAAATATGGTGCTTTTTTAATACAGTCTTTAATCAAATCAGTATTTTCTTTATACGATAATGGGATCTCTTTTGTTTTGAAAATTGGTTCAATTTTAGAACGCAACTCTACTAAGGTCTCTACTTCATCAAGATAAGCCTTTGCCAGCGCACCAATCTGTGCATCAGCAAAACCTACATACTTTGAAAGCTCTTTATCATCAAGCATTGACATATGTTGTCTATTAATATTTTTGAGTACGCTTATATCAAATTTTACAGATGATTTTGAGATTTTTTCTAGATCAAGGAACTCTATCGCTTCATCTAGTGTAAAAATCTCTTTTGCTACATTGTTCCCAATTGAGATAAGATAGTTAGCAATAGCAGAAGGTAAGTAACCCTCTTCAAAGAGACTTTTTATACTTAAGGCATCAGCATCTGCAATTTTTGGTAGATGTGCATACTCTATCTCAGTTGTATAACCCAGCGCATTACGAATAACTGCTTGTCTAGGTGTATTATCCATATGTTCTTCTTCACGAATAACTAAAGAGATGTCACTTAACATATCATCCACAGCACATGCAAAATTATATGTTGGAAATTTTTCTTCACCCATAATGATAAAACTGTCAATTTCATCTGGTGTAAAAGTCAATTTACCCTTAATCTTATCTTCAATAGTAATATCACCCTTGGGCTTTTTCATACGAATCACAAATGGATTATTATTATCAATAGTCTGTTCTGGGCTTAATTCAGTACAATGGTCATCATAACGATAAGTCTTTTTATTTGCCTTTGCTTCTGCGCGTTGAGCATCTAGTGTTTCAGGAGTACAAAAACAGTTAAAAGCACGTTTGTCTTGAAGCAGTTGAATCGCCATTTGTCTGTGATACTTAATGTTCTCACTTTGATAAACAGTGTGTGAGTATTTAATATCAAACATATCTAAGATATCAAGAATTTCTTGATCTTTTCCATCGATATTTTTCTTTTTATCTGTATCTTCTATACGAACCACTAACTCTTCATTACGCTGGCGCGCTACTATATAATTAAAAAGTGCAACGCGCAGGTTTTCTATGTGTAAATCACCTGTAGGGCTTGGAGCAAAACGTAACATTAATATCCTAGAATTTTTGTTATGATTTTATCACTAAATTGGTAAAAAAGCATTGATTTCACCTTGAGATATGTAATTAAATATATAAGTTATATTTTCAGTGCTATAATAGAATTATATGAGGTACTAGATTATGAAAACTATAATTAGAAATAGCGATATTTTAGAGATGAAAGAAGAACTTTTAGAATCTTTATCTATAGAAATTAATAGAGCAGAAAAGAGTCATTACTCCAAACACATTGAAAATTGTCAACTTGAGATGGAAGAGTTAAAAAAAGAGATCACAGAGTTAAAAGAAACAATAGCATCTTCATATGATGGTAAAGATAGACGTACCAGTTAAGTTTTTTTTTGATTTTTGAATAATGAAGTGGTGACCCCAAGGAGAATTGAACTCCTGTAACATGGATGAAAACCATGGATCCTAACCGCTAGACGATGGGGCCACTTAACTAAAACAAGTAATTACTTATTTTGTGCCGAAATTATAGTACAGTAACCTTAAACTAATCTTACTTAAAAGATATTTTATCTTTTAAGACTCTTTTAGCTAACTACAAACATACTAGTGTATAATTTAATACTATATTATATTGTTTAAAAAGAGAAGAAAATGTTATCACTTGTATATACTTATAAAAATATTGAAGATATAGAAAACTTCTTTAGCTTACATAACATTCAACATTCCTCAAAAGGTCTAATACAAATCTTCAGAGCTCAAGAAGATGATCTTTATAAAGAGATTTATACCCATCTTAATACTTATTATAAAGATATCAATCTCATTCATGTTAAAGAGTGTATCAATGAGTTAGAACTTCAAATCACACTCTATGATAGACGAAGAGGTGATAGTATCAATAAGATGCAACACTCTAAGCGCGAAGATGATCTTTTATATAAAAAAATTATCAATTTAACAACAGAAGGCTTTTGGTTACTCGATGATCATTTAGAAATTATTGATATTAACAGCTCTCTCTCTACTCTCCTAGAGTATACAAAAGAGGATATGATTGGGAAAACACCCTTTGAGTTTATCGCTTTGCAAAGTCAAGAAAAATGTTTTAAAATTGAAGAGCACTTGAAAGAGCAAACTCAAAGAATCTTTGAACTCTCATTGCGTTCTAAATCAGGGACCATCCTTCATTTTATAGCAAATTCAACTACTATTATTAGTAAAAATAGTGAGATAAGAACTTTCTCATTTTTAACTGACATCTCAAAACAAAAAGAGATAGAAGAGGGACTTACCAATGAGATTCAAGTCAAAATAGAAGAGAACAGAGATAAAGACAGTATTATGTATCAACAATCTCGTCTGGCTTCCATGGGTGAAATGATCAGTCATATTGCCCATCAATGGAGACAACCTCTGAATATTTTAGCCCTTGTAATGCAAGATATCTATATCAGTTCACAACTTGGAACTTTAGATAATGAAAAAGTAGATAAGTCTTATGAAAAGTCTAATGATGTTTTACAATATATGTCTCAAACTATTGATGATTTTAGAAATTTCTTTAATCAAAGCAATGAAGCTTCTCTTTTTAATTTAAATAAAACCATCACTTCCATTCAAACATTAGTTGGTTCAACATTTGAGCATAGAAAAATTGCTTTTACAACAGAACTAAACGACTCTTTTACACTTAATGGTAGCGAAAATGAGCTTATTCAAGTCATCATTAATCTTATCAATAATGCGCAAGATGCCATAGAAAACTCCAAAGTAAAAGCAGGGCATGTAACACTCACTGTCTTTCAAACGGATAACACTATCGTTCTACAAGTTAAAGATAATGGGGGAGGTGTTAAAGAGAGCATCTTACCTAAGATATTTGACCCATATTTTACAACAAAGCATAAAACTCAAGGGACAGGACTGGGTTTATATATGTCTAGACAGATTATACAAAAAAGTTTTGATGGTACGATAGTGGTGATAAATGAAGAAAAGGGTGCAGCTTTTTCTATAGAGATTCCTAAGGCTTAAAAAAGCCGTAAGGAAGTGATTAGTCTTGGTAAAAGTCTCTTAGTGCTCTAATAATTACAGCATTTTTTGAGATACTTTCTGATTTAGCATTATCGTCAACCAGTTCATAAAGATCTAATGGTAAAGAGATTGAAAAAGTTTTAGTCTCAATTTTCTTTTTCTTAGAAATTAATGCTGTTACATTTGAAAGTAATTCAATAATTTTCTTAGTATCAATTGGTTTTTGGATAAAACTATTTACACCAATTTCAATTGATTCAGAAATTTTTTGAATATCATTACTTGCAGAGATGACAATGATGATTTGGTTAGGATTGATCTCACGTAATCTACGAGAAAGTTCAATACCATCCATCTCAGGCATGATAATATCAACAAATACGATATCTGGTTGTTCTTTTTCATACATACTTAGCGCTTCTGAACCATTAAATGCAGATGTTACATCTGAAAAAAAGTTCTTAAATGTTGAGCTTAAAAGTTCGTTTGCAACGCCTTCATCTTCAACTACCATTGCTGTAAGTTTTTTGGTCTGTTCTGTAAGTTGTACTAAATCGATATTTGACATATATTATTTCCTTTGTTTTATTGTGTTCTAATTATATACTGTTAATATTATTTTTTACTTAAATAGAAATACTAATAGTTTTTAACATATAGAATTTCTGTTATTCAGAGTCACTTTTAAACTGTTCTAGCCACTCTAAATTATCTGTATTAACATTTTCTTTTTGTATCAAGACAGAATTAATAATACTTTTCAATGTCTCTTCATCCATAAACTCAAGGAGATTTTTATCTATGAATGTAGGCGCCTGATCACCATAACTATTTAACAATTTTTCGATATCTTCTATCAGCTTTTCTTTTTGTGTTTTCATGAATGAATAATAGCTTAAACTTGCTTATCTGTTTCACCCATATAACGTTGACGTGGGCGCGCTATCTTTTTATCTTCACTCTCTTGAAACTCCATCCATTGCGTAATCCAACCTACTGTACGACCAATAACAAAGATTATAGTAAACATACTACGCGGAATTTTCATGGCTGTTAAAATCAATCCAGAATAGAAATCAATATTTGGATACAGTTTTCTTTTTACAAAATACTCATCGCTTAAGGCAATTTCTTCAATTTTCATGGCCACTTCTAAAAGTTCAGAGTTGATATTGATTTTATCTTTTAACTCATGAAGTAAATTTTTCAAAATTCTTGCGCGTGGGTCAAAGTTTTTATAAACACGGTGACCAAAACCCATCAATCTAAATTCATCATTTGGATCCTTAGCGCGTGCAATAAAATTTTCTACATTATCTACACTACCAATCATTTCTAATTGAAGCATTACTGATTCATTTGCACCACCATGAGCACGTCCCCACAAAGCATTAATACCTGCAGAGAGTGCCACATATGGATGAGCACCAGTTGAAGCAACTCCACGAACAATAGAAGTAGATGCATTTTGTTCATGATCTGCATGCAAGGTGAAAATAGTATCTAGAGCCGTAACTTCTATTGTGGGAATTTTAAGACTTTGTCCAGGATAAGCACGTAACATATATAAGAAGTTTTCTGTAAAAGATCGCTCTATATCAGGATACACAAAGGGTATACCTAATGTACGTCTATATGAAAAAGCAGCAAGGGTAGGCATCTTAGCAATGATACGACGCGCCATGACCTGAAAATCTTTGCACTCACTCATATCAAGATGTTCAAAATAAAATGCTGACATAGCAGAGACAGAGGCGGACATCATAGACATAGGATGCGCATAGTCAGGAAAAGCATTAAACAGATCTTTAATACCTTCATGAACAAAAGAACGTTTTGAAATCTCTTCACTAAAATCTAAAAGCTCTGCTTTATTAGGTAACCGTTTATTGAGCAATAGAAAACATACTTCTAAATACTCTTTTTTAGTCGCCAACTCTTCTATATCATAACCACGATAACGAAGTTCACCTTTTTCACCATCAATAAATGTAATTTCTGAAGTACAACTTGCAGTCGAAGTGAAACCAGGATCGTAAGTAAAAAGTCCTGTTGCTGCATAAAGATTACGTACATCAATAACGCCAGAACCTTTAGTTGAGTCTAGAATATCAAACTCATATTTTTCACCATTTGTATTATTTATAAGTGTCACACTATTCATGATAACTCCAATATTTTTTAGTATTAAAATTAATTATATCACTCAAAGATAAATGCTAAGAAAAATACGTTATACTTATTTATGCAAATTAATTCAAACAGCTCATTTTACCCATCATTATCAGTCCAAGAGAGAGAAAAAAGTCCACTACTTAACGATAAAAAAGACCTAGAAAAAATCTCCATCGAGAAAAAGATTGAAAGTAAAGAGAATAAACTTACGCAACTTGATGCAGATGATAAAAGAGAGGTGGCTGAACTCCAATCTATTGATAGTGAGGTACGTGCACATGAGGCAGCACATAAGGCAGCCGGAGGTGCACTTGCAGGTTCTGCAAGTTTTACTTATCAAAAAGGACCTGATGGACAAATGTATGCAGTTGGTGGAGAAGTTTCTATTAATACCTCTTCAGGCTCCACTCCAGAAGAGACTATTGCTAATGCTCAACAGATTCAAGCAGCAGCCCTTGCACCAGCGAGCCCCAGTCCACAAGATTTGAAAGTCGCTGCTTCTGCATTTATTATGGAAATGAAAGCAGAACAAGAACTCATCAAAGAACAAAGAGAAAAGGTTGATGGACTAAAAATATATAAAAATAATAGTGAAGAGAATCAAGAGGATACAGATAAAGTCTCTGCATAAGGTAAACTAATAATAAAACAAACACCATGTTCTACATTTTTTACTTCTAATTTTCCATTATGGTGTTTTTCTATAATAATCTGAGACATATTTAATCCAATACCTGTACCATTTTTTTCATTTTTTGTAGAGAAGTAGGGGTCAAATATATTATTAATGATATCTTCTTCTATACCACCCCCATTATC
>JADGDM010000112.1 GCA_016744905.1 Sulfurimonadaceae bacterium
ATTTGATTTAAAGGAACGTGACCCGGACCTTCAATCATAACTTGAACATCTTTTTCCCAAGCGCGCAGTGTTAATTCACCAAGAACTTTAAGTTCGCCTAACTGTGCATCATCAGAAGCATCTGCTAAACAACCAGGACGAAGTGAATCACCCAATGATAAAGATACATCATATTTTGCACAGATTTCTAAGATATCATCAAATGCTGTATAAAAAGGATTTTCTTTATGGTAATGCATCATCCACGCAGCCATTAAAGAACCACCACGAGATACAATACCCATCTTACGTTTTGCAATTTTAGGCATAGTCTCAAGTAAAAAACCTGCGTGAATTGTAAAATACGAAACACCTTGTTGTGCTTGACGCTCTAACACATCTAACATAACTTCAATACTTAAATCTTCAATTTTGTTATTTACATCATGAAGAATTTGATAAATTGGCACTGTACCAATTGGGATTTTAGAGTTAGCAATAACGCCACGTCTAATCTCATCTAAGTCACCACCTGTTGAAAGGTCCATCGCAGTATCTGCTTTATAGTGTTGAGATACTTGAATTTTCTCGATTTCACCCTCTACATCAGAAGCAATTGCAGAAGAACCAATATTTGCATTGATTTTACATGTTGCTGCGATACCAATAGCCATAGGCTCAAGGTTTGCATGGTTAACATTCGCAGGAATTATCATACGTCCACGAGCAATCTCAGAACGCACCAATTCAGGCTCTAATTTTTCTAATTTCGCGATATATTCCATCTCTTCTGTAATCATGCCTTTTTTAGCATAGAACATTTGAGTACGAACAGGATCGTTTTCTCTTTTTTTAAGCCAAGAAGTTCTCATTTATTTCTCCGTAGTTGATTAATTGTTCGTAATATACTCACTTGCACTAAAAGTGACATTGACTCAAAAACTAATCAAAAATATTTAATCTTTATTTAATCTTTATTTAATCTCTAGGTAATCTCCAGAAAAGTACATGAAATTTATCACAAACAAGATAAAAGAAAGCTTTTACTATGTATAATTTCGTAACACTTTGAATAAATAGGAGTAATATTGTCTCATTTAACGTTAATTTTGCTCTCTGCTGGGAATTCCAGTCGTTTTCTATCCGGTGTAAAAAAACAGTGGCTACGAATTGAGCATGATCCTTTATGGCTACATGTTACTAATAGACTCAATCGTGATGGACTTTTTACAAAAATAATCATCACTGCGCATAAAGATGAAATCTCTTTCATGCAATCATATTGTGATTACACTATTGTAGAAGGTGGTGCAACGCGTCAAGAGTCGTTAAATAATGCTCTTGCTGAAGTCGACAGTGCCTATGTTCTTGTTAATGATATTGCGCGTGCATGTATCTCAACGCAGAGTATTAAAGAGATGCTAATACATGTAGATAGAGCTGACTGCATTGTTCCTACTTTAAAACTCTCTGACACCATTGTCTTTCAAGATGAAACTATTAATAGAGACGAAGTCAAGCGTATACAAACTCCACAGCTTTCAAAAACAGCCATTTTACGTAAAGCCTTAGATACAAGTGTTGAATATACCGATGAGAGTAGTGCCATTGTTGCTCATGGGGGAACGCGTCTTTTTATAGATGGTAGCGAAGATGCTAATAAAATCACATTTTTGGAAGATTTAAAACAGTTAAAATGTTTAAGTGCACCATCTAGTGCTACCCTCATTGGAAATGGCTTTGATGTGCACGCCTTTGAAAGAGAAGACACTCAGCGCGCTATGATGCTTTGCGGTATAGAAATTGATGTTCCCTATTCATTTAAAGCCCATAGTGATGGAGATGTTGCTATTCACTCTTTAATTGATGCACTTTTAGGCGCCGCTGGTCTAGGCGATATTGGAATGTTATTCCCCGATACCGATCAGACATATAAAAATATTGATTCGTGCATATTACTGGAGCGCGCTAACAATTACTTAACACGATTTGGGTACATTATCAATAATGTAGATATTACTATAGCTGCGCAAGCACCTAAAATCAATCCCTATAAAAACCAGATGAGAAAACGTATCGCTACGCTATTAGGCATTCAAAGTTCACGTGTCAATGTAAAAGCGACAACTACAGAAAAACTTGGCTTTATCGGCCGAGAAGAAGGCGTTGGTGTATTTACCAGCGTATCATTAAACTACTATAATTGGAAAATATAAATGAAAATACTAATTGTTGAAAACGAAATCTATTTAGCACAAAGCATCGCTTCTAAATTAAGCGAAGAAGGTCATGTTTGTGATATGACCAGCTCTGCAAAAGATGCACTAAAAGGTGTACCTTATGATGTTGTTCTACTTTCAACGAGCATCAATATTCAAGATATAAACCCTGTCATTGACGCGTATAAAAATGCCGTCATCATTTTAATGGTTTCATATATCAGTAATGATACTGTTTCAAAACCTCTTGCTGCTGGTGCAAAAGACTACATTATTAAGCCTTTTATGATCGAAGAGCTAATTCGTAAGATTGAACATTATCAAGACTATGAGCGTCTTAAACATCAAAACAGTACCTATAAAAAATATCTTCAACATAACTTTGAAAGTATTAAGCTAGAACAGAGTTTTGACAATTTAGAGTTACCAATATTGTTATCTAGTAATTTACAAAAGTACTCAGATGCCTTTGCTTTTGCTTATGCAGAACATCACAATAAGCCTTTACATTTTATCTCAATGGCAACCCCGAAAGCTTTAAATGAAATTTCAAAAGTTCCGGCAAGTTCAGTGGTATATATTACAGACTTACATCTTATTAAAAAACCAGATCGAGAACCTCTTCGTGAGTTGATTATGGCCCGTGATACAATTTTAGCCAGTACTGATAAGGTAGATGATTGTGAATTTAATGTAATTGAAATTCAAAGTGACAAACATATCCTAGAAGATGGTGATATTTTACCAATTGAAGAGTATGTGAAATACGTTGTTTTAAACTATCAACATAAATTTCCAGATACAGAACTTTCAAAAAAACTAGGAATCTCACGTAAAAGTCTATGGGAAAAGAGAAAGAAATATGGAATCGTTAAGAAAAAATAGATCACTTTTTATTGATCAAGAAGCATCTTCTGCACTTAAACTTCTAGAATCAAATTTACTATATCCAGTAACCAAATTGATGGGAGAGAAAGAGATGCTTTCTGTCCTAAACTCAGGACTGGTTAATGGAAAAACATTTCCCTTCCCTTTTTTACTCGCACCCAGTGGGCAACGAAATCATGAAATCTTAAAGTCAGATCCACTTAAAGAGACACTAAACCTTATTGTTGATGATGAAATTATTGGAACTATTATTGTTGAAGAGGTTTTTAAAATAGATCCTATGGAGCGTGTTTTACAAATTTATGGCAACAATGATGTCACTCACCCAAATGTCAGAAATACATTAGGACGATTGGGAAAATATGCAGTCTCTGGTAAACTCACTATCTTTAAGCATACAGATCAAAATGTAGAGCGCATCGCTAAGGCAAAAAGTGCTATCAATGCCAATCATGTAACAGCCATAATGATGGCAGCCAACCCACTGCATCGTGCCCATGAACGACTGATTCGCCAGACCTTAGATAAAACAGATTTGGTAGTTATTTTTTTACTCAAACCTTACACCTGTAGTGACTTAGATTTTAAACTGCGTCTTGAAACTGTTCAATATTTTGTAAAAAACTTTTTACCCGCCAATAGGGTTACTATTGTACCTCTAGAAACCACTTATATTTTTGCTGGATATAATGAAATTATAATTGATGCTATTGTGGCAAAAAATTACGGTTGTGATCGTCTGACTATTGGACAAAATCACGCAGGAGTTGGTCTGTATTATGATAAAAACACCAATAA